>JBMYPC010000007.1:0-43747 GCA_049599895.1 Bacteriovoracaceae bacterium
ATGTGGCCCTTGAACAAAGAGGTTTTAAAAGATCTTATTCACGCTCAAAAGCAAATATCATCGTTGAGTTGAGCTATTTTAGACAGGGACCCTTCCAACTAAAGAGAACAGGAATCAATCATTATTGGGAAAACTGGTCTCCCTTTATTGAAAATGACATCACCTCTTCAGCAACGGAAACTCAGGCCACATATGATTTTCTCAAAAAACAAAGAGACATTAAGTACTGGAGAAAGAACCAAGAAAAATTCATCTTCAAGTACAATGTTTTCTTAACCACCATTAAGCTTCGAGGAATTTTAAGAGCCGATAATAAAACTCTTTTTGAGCCTCTGATTGCCTTTGAAAATACCATCACGGCTCTTGGCCAAAACCGAAGATTCAAATCAGCTTTTATCGCCGGCATTGCAGGAACTTATGAAGATTGGTTACAAGATATTCAAAAGCCAAAGATTACTGTCTTTGATCATAACGACCCAAGAGCTTTTGATTTCTATGAAAAAGTTGTTGCTGAAGTTTATTATCAAAAGACCAATAACACCCAGGTCATGTATGAAAATCATCGTAACCTAGATGATAAAGAAATTAAGAAATACTACCTCAACCGCAAAAAGCAGTTTGATCTGAATCCTCTTTATGTGGATTATGACGCTATAATGGATTAAAGATTAGACCCAAGTTTCAGCTTGTCTATTAGTTTCAAGCTGATCCTGGAGGCGAATGATCTCATTTGAAAGACGCGTGTTAATCTCTTGATATTTTTTTGCATAAGCTTGTGACTTTCGAATCTCTTCTTCTTTTTTCACAAACTCATTTTGAAACCAGTCTGCTTGTCCGCTAATTTTTTCATTGGCAGCGTTAAGAGCAGATTTGAGCTTTCTTTCGTTTTCTTCAAGCCCTGAAACTTGAGCTTCCAATCGCGTCTTGTCATCAAGCTCACTGGCAAGTGCATCTTCGAGAGTTTTGACAGTTTTTTCAGAACGCTCAATCTGATTGTTTAACTTAAGATTTTCTTGAATGACATTATTAAAAACATCTTCACTTTCTTTGACTTGAGTATGGGCACTCTTTAACTCTTGATTAAGCTTTTGCGAAAGCTCTGTGACCTTTTTCAGTTGGGATTTAAGATCTTTAATTTCATCTTCTTTTTGAATCACAACGGTTTGCCAGAGATCTTTTTCAAGTTGTCTTTCTTCTTCAGCCTCATTGGCCTTATGAATTAAACGTTCGGCTTTTTTATTATTCTTTTCTTGAATTGATTTAAGCTCTGCTTGAAGAACTTCGATATTAGAATGGCCTTCAGCACGAATATCGCTCACTTGGTTTTTATGGTGTTTAATCTCAGGGTTTCTTTCGTTCCAAACCGCTTCTAAAAGTTTTCTTAAAGCATCAACCCCAACCTTTTTCTCAATAGCAGAAAAAAGAAATCGATTTGATCGATAGAATTGTGAAAAAGATTTAAATGACTGAGAGGGAGTTTGATTCGCATCCATGCTATAACCTCATTATGATCGATAATCGATAAAGTGAAAGCATCTCCATTCAACTTTCACCCTACTATTGTCCCGCGTAGAAAGATATTAGTCAAGATTAGGGCAAATCCGAGAACATCACTCAATCAAGTATATGAAACTACTTGTCGCAAAGAAGAAAAACAATCTAATATAAGAGTGCTTTACTCAACACATTCAAAGTTTGCCCTTGAAACAGACAATATTAATCAGTTTTTTTACTATCTCGACTTTTGCTTTAATCGACAATGGAAGAAGTGCAGCCTACCCCTTTATTCTCAAAGACTTTTTACTTGATCCCCAATCGGGCTCACTTATTTTTACTATAAGCGCCCTTACAGCACTTTTAACAAGTCTTCTCTCTAAATACTGGCTGCCGACTCTAGGAGTTCAAGGAGCCTTACGCCACCTTCTTCTGAGCGAGTTCATTGGTGCCCTTCTTATGGGCCTATCTCTTCCGCTGAATTTAGGAGTCTTTGGTCTTTACCTTGGTAGCGTTCTTTTTGGTCTTGGAGCTGGAGGGGCAACAATCTGTATGAATCTTCTCATTACAGAAAACCCTGAAATTAAAAACAAAAAAAATATCCTCTCTGGAATTCATTCAGTTTATGCTCTGATGTCCTTGCTTGCGCCATTTTTTATGAATGGAATCCTTAAAGTGACTCAATGGTATGTTTACTTTCTTTTTGCTGCTATTCTACCGCTCTTTTTAAGCCTTGGACTCTTTGGCCTTAAAAGCCTCCGTGAACAAAACTTTAAAGTTGAAAGAAAACACTTTAAAGATTGTCCCTTAAGCCTCAAGTTTTTATTTGGGGGATTTCTCGCACTCAATGTTGTCGCCGAGGTCTGTGTTTCTTCAAGACTCGTTATTTACTTTGTGAAGGCCCATAACTACGAACCTCAAGATGCCAATATGGTTCTTTCACTATTTTTCCTATGCCTTTTTCTTACGCGCTTTCTTGGAATTGTCCTCTTTAAAAATTCCAATATCAAAATGATTCTCTTCCTGTCGGCCTTTTCAAGTTTTATTTGCCTAATTCTTGGAGTCTTCGTGGACCCTATCATGCTTGCGATCATGGCCTTTCCAATGGGACTCGTTTTTCCCTACACCCTTACTTTCGCAAGAGAGAGCTTTCCCGAATATTCTGGCGCTCTTGTGGCCTCAGTTTTAAATACTGTAAGTGTTCTGATCACCCTGATGCACTTTCTTTTTGGAACAGTCTCAAAGTATTTTGGAATTCAGGCAGCGATAACAATTCCCCTTATTGCTTCAGGGCTATCATTCATTCTATTCTATTTTATTATTCAAAAGACTAATACAAAGGCGCAAACGTGAAATATACTTTGATTTTTTGGTCTCTCATTTTTTCTCTTATCCTTTCTCTGCCAGGCTTTGCACAAATCTCTAGCGAGAGTTACTCAGCCTTTCAATGTAAAAGTCTTGATCAAAAGAAAGCCATTTTCTTTGAGCAGCAAAAGATTGGAAAAAATAATAGCTTTGATTTTATAAGGATTAAAGATTCTAAAAGCTCAGAGGAAGAAGTCACACTTTCAGGTCTTTCTCTTTTTCATCTTCCCAAATGTAGTTTTTATTTTTTTTCACTCAATCCAAAAGCGGATCACTTTGTCTTTCGAATCCCACTTAGAAAGTCTCTAAGGCCTTTGGAGCTTGAATACAAAAATAAATTGGAAGGAACATACCACCAAGTCACAATGAACTGCGAGCTCCCTCAAGAGATTGTCGCCTTAAGATCACAATGTCTTAAAAAGCCTAAAGTTTTAAAAGAAAAGGCAAAAAAGAAAAGATCGACTCCAGTGATTATTCCAGAGTCCATCAAAAAACAATCAAGCCCCAAAAATAAGGGCTCTAAAAGCTTTCGTTAATAACGAAGACTCTCCACCATAGCGGCTTTAATCTTTTCAGAGTTTGGAAGAATCGCTCGCTCAAGAATTCTATTGAACCCAACAGGAGTAAATGTTGATCCCACTCTTTTCACAGGAGCATCGAGATGCTCAAAGGCCTTCTCATTAATAATCCCAACAAGCTCACCGCCAAAGCCTCCAAAGACTTTATCTTCATGAACGATGAGACATCGATTAGTCTTTGCAACAGAAGAGATGATTGTTTCTTCATCGAGAGGATTTAGAGAACGAAGGTCAACAACTTCAACTGAATATCCTTCATCATCAAGCTGAGCTGCTGCCTCAAGACAATGATGAACTGTGTTTCCATAAGTTAATACAGTCAGGTCACTTCCTTCTTTTCTGATTTTGGCCTTTCCAAAAGGAACTTCAAAATCATCAGGGACAGAAGTCATGGCCTGTTTCGCGTTATAAAGGGCCTTCGGCTCAAGATAAAGAGTTGGTCCCTCTGAGCGCATGGCCGTTCTTAAAAGCCCAGCGGCATCATCAGCAAAGGCAGGAACAACGACTCTGAGTCCAGGGAAAGTTGTCAGACAGCCTTCAATGTTTTGTGAGTGATAAAGACCACCGCCGATATAACCACCAGAAGCAAGCCTTACGATGACGTTTGGCGAGAATTGTCCGTTTGATCGCCAATAATCATGAGAAAGTTCCACAAGCTGTTCCATGGCAGGCCAAAAATAATCCGCGAACTCTGCCCCTTCAACAACCACTCGAATGTCTTCTCTAAACCTGGAAAAACCATTCGCAGTTCCTAAAATATAATCTTCAGCAATTGGTCCGTTAAAAACTCTTTCTTTCCCAAACTCTTGTTGCATTCCTTTACTGACATTGAAGATCCCACCTTTATCTTTGTTGGCCATATCCTGCCCCCAAATAAAAGTATTAGGGTTATGTCTAAACTCCGCTTTGAGAGTTCCATTAAGAGCATCGATAAACTTAATCGGCTCACTTGTATCTGAATGCTCACCTTCTGGGTAAAGAGTTGATTCATGGGCCTTAGGAATCACAAAATCAAAAATTGAGTTTGGATCTGGATCTGGAGCATCCATGGCAAGAGAATTGGCCTCCATCATCTGCTCTTTCGCTTGTGCTTCAATTTTTTCAAGCTCATCTTCTGAGAAAATTTTATTTTTGAGAAGATCGGCACGGAATTGCTTTAGGGGATCTTGGTCTACGGCCTCTTGGATCTCTTCTGGAGAACGATAGAGCTCGTGCTTATCTGAATTTGAATGACTATGCATACGAACACATTCAGCGTGAACAATAACAGGTTCACCTTCAGCTAGGACGTGATTTCTTGCTTCAATCATGGCATTCATTGAATCGAGAACATCTTTTCCATCACAATGAATAATTCTTAAATTTTTGAATCCTGAAAAATTATCTGCGACAAACTCGTTAGCTGTTTGATCACATTTTGGAACAGAGATCCCATAACCGTTATCTTGAAAAACAAAAATAACAGGAAGCTTTTCATTAGAAGCCCCATTAATCGCTTCGTAACAATAACCTTCAGAAACAGAACTTTCACCTTGAGAAGAAATTGCAACACCTTTGTGCCCATATCTTTTCATCGCTCGGGCCGTCCCCACCGCGTGGAGAGTGTGGTTTCCTGTACAACTTGAAACATTGTGAATATTCCATTCAGGCTTAGCGAAATGGTTACTCATATGACGACCACCACTAGCAATATCACTTCCTTTAGAAATCCCGTTAAGAATCACTTCTTCAGCTGTTAGCCCTGATGATATTGCTGTCAGCATATCTCGGTAATAAGGAAAAAGATGATCTTCATTAAGAGTAAAGGCTTGCCCAATTGCTAATTGGATTCCGTCGTGGCCAGCATAAGGAGCATGGTATGACCAACCAATTGCCTGCTTAAGGTAGTTAGGCGCTCTATCATCAATCATTCGACCAAGGGACATAAGAAAATACCATTGGCGAAAAGTGTCTTTATCTGTTTTTTCAAAACTAAATCGTTTTTCAACTTTTTTAAGCATATCTGTATTCCCTTTTGCTGTGGTCTTTTTGCTTTGAGCTTTTCTCTTGGAGGCTTTTTTACTGGTTTTCTTTTTACTCATAATTTTTAACCCTAAACTTTAGTGGGCCTCCAACGTATCTAAGCAGGAACAAAGTTATTTAAGTCCCTAGAATTACTATTTTTGCGGAACCATTAACATAAACATTTGGAAACTTTTTGGCAATGAGGAACACCCAGAGAATAGATCAATTTAAAGCTATTCTAAGAGTTCGCTGCAGATCAAAGAGTCCTTAGTCCACAGCCAACCTAACCTATTGATTTTACATTGGATTAAACGATGCTTTTAAGCATTGCAAAATTGTTTCTTAAGAATTTTCAAGATTAACTAAGATAAATCGTAGGATATTCCGAAAGGTGGATAGGAATACTATGATGAAATATATTGGACTCACATTACTTTTTAGTTTTTCTGGACTGGCCTATGGAATTTCCGACAAGAAGTGCGTGAAGCTTGCCTACGAATACACAAATAAAGACATTATTTATAATGAGTGCGTTGCCCTAGTCATGAACCAAGCAGAAAAGACAATTCATTATTACAAAGACATCAAAAAGCCTCATCAATACACAACAGTTCAAAGCTATAAAAACATGCTCGTGGTCATTCAAACCGAAGGTGATTTCTCTGATCATCAAATGATACTCGGGAAAAAAACTGGTTTTCATGAAATTAAAGACATTTCAGCTTCTCTTAAGAGTGTAAAAGGAAAGCCCGTTATAGAGCTTTCAGTTTTAAACAAACAAAAAGATGGTAGCTATAGCATTAAGAACCTTGTTGATAGCTCTACAGGAAATGCTGCACCTCAAACCCTCTTTTTACCTAAAAAGGTTGTTCCTCTTAAGCTCTACTCCCCTTCTGGAAATTCTTATTATGTTGTCTCAAACTCAAAAGAGCTCTATCAAATCAAGAAACTCTCACAAACAGTCAATCGAAGACCAAGCTCTCAAGCCAAAGCCAAAAGGCCCATCAATATAAACTTTGTGCCAGAAGAGATTTATGAGTTTAAAAAGAAGTCTTTATTAGTAAATTCTGAGACAAACCAAATCGTCGTTCTCGATACAAAATCCCTTAAAATTGAAAAGACTATAACACCTAATAGCATTGGTCTTCATAACTATGACTCAATCGAAGTTATCGGAAACAAAGTCTATTTAAAAGCCGGTGTCAAAACTGAAGAACTAAAGATCTAGAAGTTCTAGACTCTTTATAAATCCTTTTTTACAATCCTCTCCATTCACATTAGTTGATTTAAGAAACATCGCATCAGAGTTTTATTAAAGCTCTGAATACTTAGGAGGCAAAATGCCAATCGCGACTCACGACCAATATGTAAAAATGCTGAACTCTGCTCTTGAGGGTGGATATGCTTATCCAGCGATCAACGTCACTTCAACCTCAACAGCAAACGCTGCGATTGAAGCTTTTGCCAAACAAAAATCAGATGGGATCATTCAAGTCTCAACTGGTGGTGGACAATTTGCCAGTGGTCAGGGAGTTAAAGATATGGTGACTGGAGCAATTTCAATTGCTCAACACGTTCATCTTGTTGCTGAAAAGTATGACATCACAATTGCTCTTCACACCGATCACTGTCACCCTGAAAAAGTGGAAAGCTTTCTTATCCCTCTTATTGAAGAAACGGAAAGAAGAAGAGCAAAAGGTGAGGCCAACCTTTTTCATTCTCATATGTTTGATGGAAGTGTTCTTCCCCTCGATGAAAATATTGCGCAATCGAAGGCCCTCTTAGAAAGATGCGCAAAGAATGACATCATTCTTGAAATTGAAACTGGTGTTGTTGGAGGAGAAGAAGATGGTGTTAACAATGAAGACACGCCTGCAGATAAGCTTTACACAACTCCAGAAGAGATGGTTGAAATTGCAAAGGCCTTAAGACCAATTGGAAAATTCATGTACGCCGCAACCTTTGGAAATGTTCACGGAGTTTATAAACCCGGAAACGTCAAACTTAGACCAGAGATTCTTAAGCTAGGACAAGATGCTGTTGAGAAAGAACTTGGAGCAGAGGCAAGACACTGGCTTGTTTTCCACGGAGGAAGTGGATCAGAGCTTGGTGAAATTCATGAGACTCTTGGTTATGGAGTCATTAAGATGAATATCGACACTGACACTCAATACGCTTATTCAAAAGCAGTTGTTGATCACATCTTTAAAAACTACGATGCGATGTTAAAAATTGAAGGTGAAGTAGGAAATAAAAAATTCTATGATCCAAGAGCATGGATGAAAGCTGCTGAGACTTCGATGACAGATAGGATTGCACAGGCCTGTGATGATCTTAAATCTTCAGGAAAAAGCATCTCGCTATAATTTTTTAAAAACAGATTCTACAAGATAGGGGTAAACTCATATTTACCCTTTTTTTATGCTCAATCAGTAAAAAAGTTTATTCCGTTAATGTAGGAAGCCCAGTCCCCGAGAAACTCCATTTCCCATCAGACCATGAATTCATTGGTTCGTTCGCAGAATTATAATAATCACTTAATGTTGTTTGAGATTCACAGTTACCAACTCCATCACTTGAAGCCCCCACCGCAGGCACAGTTGTATGATACGTATAGCAAGTTGTCGCATCATCTACTTCATCAAGATAATATGAGTTACTAATAATAGTCCCACTATCAGCATCGTTACTATAGCTTCCTAAAATTTCAGAGACATAAGAACAAGTGTTGCAAGTGACATCGACAAGTGAGAAAACATTCGTAAGAACACTGTTTGTTGAAAATGCTCCCACAATTCCTCCTACTTCTTCTTCACCATAAACAGTCCCTTCAGCATAGCCATCAGTAATAGTTGTTGTGTTAGCAATTCTTCCTGCAATCCCCCCAAAGCCTGTTGTGGTTCCACCTCCACTTGTATCAGTGACTGAACCATTATAATAAACTGAAGAAATTGTACTCGAACCTGTACTTTGACCACCGATCAATCCACCACATTTCCCATGCCCTCCAGCAGTTCCCGTGCAGTTTACATTCGAGGTTGCCCAGGCTCTTGTAACATCTGTTCCAGATTGAATTTCACCTACGATTGAGCCTACATAGGAATAACCCTGAACAGTTCCACCCGAGACAGAGCAATCAGAGATTGTTCCAGCAGTGCTGAAGCCAACGATCCCACCAACTTCAAATTGAGTCGATGTCACACTGACATTTGTGAGCCTGACATTTTGTATTGTTGCTCCCGATGCATACCCAATAAAGCCTACAGATGTTCCTGTTGAAGAAATAGTAAGATTACTAATGGTTTTGTTATTTCCATCAAAAGTACCAACGTAATTATTGGTACTATCTCCGATGGGATTAAAGTTTCCAATTGAAGACAAATCAAGATCACACATAACAGTATAGCTTTCAGTTACGTACGCGGCTGTATTGGAAATACTATTTAATTGATTAGCAGAATAAATCAGATGAGGGTCCCCAGGAGTCCCTGAGCCAAATCGAGTCGGATCAGTCTCCCCTGAATACAGGTCGCAATCAGATTGGTTCCCACCATCTTCAGAATAACAGCCTCCAAGAAAATCACAATTGGTAGTGGTATCTGTTCCATGGGGATTAAAGATGCATCCCGATATAAAGAGGAAGAATATAATAAAGAGAGCTTTTACCATGTGATGGCCCCCCAAATTCCGACATTTGAATAATCTTTATCGTAAGTTGAATCTCCTCCAGCAACTGATTCATAGTGAATTCCAAGTTTTACTGGAAGATCAAAGATCTTCTTTTGAGTTTCAATTCCCGCCTTCCAGCTTAGGCCACCTGTATAGTCTCGAGTTGAATTGCCAAAAACATTTCCAAGTCTTAATGATCCGATTAATGGCAAGGTTGCGATGTTGGCAAGTTCATAAGAAGCTTTGACACCTGCTTCATAGGAGCCAATACGATTCATTGTAATCGAATTAGTATTGGTATAAAAAGAAGCGTAATCACCAAATATCAATTCTGGAGTTATCGTCCATTTCGAACTGAGCTTATACTGAAACTCAAGACCAAGTTTTAAAAGGCTAAGGTCACCACTTCCCTCAAAACTTAAGTTATTACTCTCTTCAAAGTTGATCCTCTGGTACATAAAGCTCGCACCCCATTTATGATCTTTCCATTTTCGAAGATAAGAAACTTTGAGATGATTCGAGTTCTCACCGACAATATCGGCTTCCTGACCATTTGAACGATTGAGCGCACGGATCTCAGGGAAGTTCACGCCAAACTCAAGACCAATTTCGTAGTTTCGAGGTTGAGTTTTCTCTCTTAAATCAAGCTCTGATTTATCCCAAGCTGTTTCGTTTTCAGCAATTGTCTCAAGTTGAGATGCTGGTGCTCGCTCTTTTTCTTCAATCTTAGTTAAGATAATGGGTTTAACTTCTTTCTTTGGCGCTTCTTGATTTCCTTCAGCATTTAACTGCTCATCAGAGAGCGCCAGTTCACTCATTTCAGTTTCTTCAATCTCAGCCTTCATTCCTTTAGTAACAGAAACAACCTTTTCAGGCTTATTGAGTTCCTCAATAGTCACTTCTTCAATTTTCTCAGGAACAAATTCGGCCTTTGAAAGTGTCGATTGCTCTGAAACCACATCAACCTGCCCTTCATAGGTTTTAAGAATTGAACTTTTTGAGCCATATTCATGAATCACCTCAAAGTCTGTTCCTCTCACTCCCATGGCGGCGGTCTTGGTTTTTACGACGACCGAAGGATCTTTTGTTTTCGTAAAAACTTTTGCTCGAAGCTTTCCTCTAATGAGACCAAGAACTGAAGTTTTAGTTTTCTTTGATGAACCAATAAGAAAATCTGACCTAGGTCCAACTGTTACAACTGATTTTGTAAAACGGTTTCTAATAATGGCAAAACTCTTTTCACCAGTTTGGATATACATTCCGTTTTGAAGCTTTTCTCCTTTTGTGACCTGACTTAATTGAGTCCCCTTGGGAGAAATTTTATACACCTCACCTTTAAGCTTAATCACAGTGGCGATGCTTTCTTCTTTTGCAGAGGTCTGCAAACAAAGAACTAAAAAGAATGTGATAATGAGGTTTTTCGATATCATAGCTTAAATGTCTTTTCGGCAAATCTTGAACAAATCACTGAAAGCTCACACTCAAAGCTTCTAAAGGCAAATTTGGCCGTAAGCGCCACACAACAGAGCACAATGATCAACTTTTAAACATCATGAAATACATTCTTGGCCCGGGTGACGAAGCTATCAGAACTGATTTAAAATTGAATATGAACAAGAGTTTTATGATGGAACTCTTTGAAATTACGAGGAGGTTTCGTTGAAACAACTAAAGAATGCGACATTACTTCTTATTCCAGGTGCATTTTTGGCCATCACTATCATTGGTGGGAACATCCTTGCGGAGAACGCAACAAAAACGAAAACCGCTTCAGTAAGAATTGATAGCCCACAGATCAATAGACTTCTTCCAAGCACCGAGCAATCAGTCAACGTAAAACAAGCCGCTCAAAAAAGAGAAACAAATAGTCTTAATAAAAAGTCTTGTCTTTAAGACAAGACTTTATTCTGAATCCCTAATTTTACTTAAAATTTCAAAAGCATTTTTTGAGAGATTTGGTGTCTCAAGTAGCCTTTTAATTTCAACGTCCATTAAATCTCGTCGCTTTTGTGGAAGCTTCGCAAGGTCTTTATAAGCATTAGCAAGGCGAGCTGAAACTTGAGGGTTGATCTTATCAATCGTCACTAACCTATCAGAAAGAAGCTGATAACCTCTTCCTGAATCATGATGAAACTGGACATAGTTATGAACCACAAAAGGTCCAAATAATGCTCTCACAAGATTTGGAATCTTAACGTCATAAACAGGATTTTCTTCAAGATTTAATAAACGGTCATAGGAAAGATCACTTGGCCCAGCAACCTGAACCGCAAGCCATTTTTGCATAACAAGAGTGTCTGACTGCCAATCATTATAAAACTCAGAGAGGGCCTTTTCAGCGAAGAGGTTGTCATAATAACTCAGAAGCTTAAGAGCATTAAACTTATTAGTCATATTTTTAGCTTCAGAAAACTGAGTGTAGGCAAGCTCACTAAAGGTTGTGCTGTCTGCGGCCATAAGATAACTTAAAAGAACTGATCTTAAAGCTCTTCCCCCGACTTCCTTTGGACCAAGGGAATATTCTGAAGATTCTTCACTTTGAAGCTCTTGATAAAGTTTTAACATTTGGTCTTGATAAGTTTTAGCGAGCTCTTCTTGAAGCTTTGTTCTTCCATGATGGGTTTCATCAATCAACAAGGTACTCTGATTTTGATAGAGACTTGATTCACTCGGTAATGTAAGAGTGAATGCTTTTGTAGAGTAATCTAAATTTTTATCATCAAGAACTCTGCCAAAGGCTTCTTTTACAGAATTCTCAATTTTGGCATTTGAATCATTAATGATGTTCTCGATTTGCCATGTATAGAGTTTTTGACCAGACTCGTATCTATTGAAGCCATCTTTATCATTGGACATTAAAAAAGCAAGTTCACTTGGCTTATGAAAAGACTTCACCATAATAGGTGAAGAAAATTCTCGATTGAGAGAAAGAACAGGTTCAGTTTGAACATTCTCAAACGTGAGATCCATCTTTTCAGATCTCATCATGATGGTGTCTTCTGTGACATCAGTATTTTTGCATTCGACAGTATTATCGGTTCCATCAGGAAGAACAAGCCCAAACTTTAAAGGAAGAAGAAGAGGCTTCTTTTCTTTTTGATCATGAGTTGGCTTAGTCTCTTGTTCCATCTCAACTTTAAACTGTTTTTGAGATTGATCATATGAAGTTTTAACTGAGAGCCACGGTGTCCCTGATTGGTGGTACCATTTTTTAAACTCACTAAAGTCGTAATGATTATTAGCAAGGCTCATGGCCTCAATAAAGTCTTCAGTAGTGACAGCTTTTCCATCGTGAAGCTCAAAGTATTTATCCACACCTTTTCGAAAACCTTCTTTGCCAAGGAGGGTTTGAAACATTCGAATAACTTCTGCCCCTTTTTCATAGATTGTAAGAGTATAAAAGTTATTAATTTCAATATAAGAGCTCGGTTTAATCGGATGAGACATAGGCCCAGCATCCTCACTAAACTGGTGATCTCTTAATGTTTTCACATCTTCAATTCGCTTAACCGCTCTGACATGTTGATCGGCAGAGAATTCTTGATCGCGAAAAACCGTGAGTCCTTCTTTCAATGTTAATTGAAACCAATCCCGGCACGTCACTCGGTTCCCCGTCCAGTTGTGAAAGTACTCGTGACCAATCACGGCCTCGATGGCCATGAAGTCGTGATCAGTAGCTGTATCAGGATTTGCAAGAACAAGACGGCTGTTAAAGATGTTGAGACCTTTATTTTCCATTGCTCCCATATTGAATGAGTCAACGGCTACAATCATATAAATATCGAGGTCATACTCTAGTCCAAATCGCTCTTCATCCCATTTCATGGCATTTTTAAGTGATTCCATTGCAAAACCACATTTGCTTCCATTACCTGGATCACAGAAAATCTCAAGATCAACTTTGCGACCTGAAGCCGTCGTAAAAACATCCGTCACGCGCTCAAGGTCCCCAGCAACAAGAGCGTAGAGATAACTCGGTTTTGGAAAGGGATCAAACCAAATTGCATAATGTTGATTGTCTTCACTCTCCCCTTTTTCAACAAAGTTCCCATTGGCAAGAAGAGTTGGGAATTCTTTTTTATCAGCGACAAGCTTTGTCGTATAAATCGCCATGACATCCGGACGATCAATAAAATAAGTAATATGCCTAAAGCCTTCAGGCTCATTTTGAGTACAAAGAATATTCCCTGAAATATAGAGTCCCTCACAAGTCGTATTCTTGACTGGGCTGATTTCATTTTCAATTTCGAGAGTGAATTTTTCGGCAGGTGTTAGAATTTTGAGCCCTTGAGAAGTCTGCTCAAAATACGACTCATCAATTTCTTTACCGTCGATTTTTAAACCTAAAAGAGTCAGGTTCTCTCCATCGAGAAAGCAGTCCTCACCTTTACGAGAAGGGTCATTTAAAAACACTTCAAGTTTTGATCTAACGATAGTGCTCTCTTTACCGAGGTTAAATTCAAGATAAACCTTAGAAATTGAATAGGCATGAGGTTTATAGTCTTCAAGACGGATAACACTAGGTTCCAAATCTTTCATGGTTTTTCCCTTAAAAAAGTAAAAAAAATGTAATAATTCTTATAAACACCTAAAATTGCGTAAAGAAGTGTTTCTGAATCAGAATAAGATACACTATAATATCTTAATGAGCAGCAAGGATCCCAATAAAAAGCATTATTTTACTCCGATTGAAACAGATGAAGAAGTCTCAAGGCACTTCTCTAAATTTAAATCTGGGCAGAAGTTTACTCTCCGAGAAGAAGCTGAACGTGAAGAACTTGAAGAAATTTTTACCTTTAAGTCGTATGCAGCTTCTGCAAATAAGATTTTTTTAAACTCTACAACGACAGGATTACTTTCATTAGTAAAAAAATCATCTTTCATTAACAAGACCGTTTATGTAATGACTGACAACTCTCAGTTTAAGTTTCTTACAATTGGGTTACTTAAGTTCAACAAAGACCAATCACTTTATGAACTCATAATAAAAGGTAAAATATGGCTGGCCCAACAAAGAAAGGACTATCGACTTACAATTGAACCTGGCTTAGACGTAAAGCTAAACTGGAATGATTACATTATTCCCGTGATAGACATTTCAGCAGGGGGCATTAGTCTAAAAGCCCAAGGGATTTCAGCTGACGCATTATCAAGACAGAAAAAAATCAAATCCGCCATCATCCATTTTGGCAATCAAAAGCTTCCTATTACAGAAATGGAAGTCAAAAACACTTGGCCTGATGATACTGATCCCCATGGACACACCCACTTCTTTGGCCTTAGGTTCAATTCAATTCAACCTCAAGTAGAAGAAAATCTCGCCACTTTGATCAACTCTGAAGCAAGAGGTCGAGAAATTCGAAAAATTATCTCCGGTCGACTCAAAAAGTTCAATAACTAGTTTTCAGATTGTCAACTCTTGTCTATTCCAACTTAATCTTGTCTAATAGATGAGTTTAAAAGTGTTGATTTCAAATATTTAAAAATATAAGGAATTATGAATGAAAACTTTAGTTAAAGTTCTGAAAACTGTTTCCTCGGAGTTCGAAATACCTTTCACTGTTGCCGATCTCACACAACAAGACGAACCTCTGGTTTATATCAATAAGGCTTTTGAAGATCTCTCTGGTTATGAAGCAAAAGAAGTTCTTGGCCGAAATTGTCGATTTTTGCAAACTCAAAAAACAAACGCTGAAACCAAAATCGCCTTAAGAGAAGCGATCAATTCAAGAGTGAGCTTTTGGGCCGACATCCTTAATACAAGAAGAGATGGTATGAAGTTTTGGAACAGGCTCGTTCTCATCCCTTTTGGCTATGACGAAAATGATCCAACTCACTACATTGGTATCCAAATTAAAGTAACTGATGATCAGGCGATCGTTGAAAACTTATTCTCTCAAAATAGAGTCGACACAGTAACCAATAATATCACCAACCCATTCAAAAACATCTTAGACCTCAAAAGATCACTTAAATATCTTCAGTTCGTTGAAGATGAAAAAGAGTTCCAAGAAAAACTCGCCGATGTTTCAGGACAGATTTCTCAAGAAGTCCAAAAGATTGTGAGCTATCTAAGAGATTTAGCAGTAAAAGAATTAGAGACAAGCACCCTTTGATTCTTGAATACTCTTTACTTCTTCATCAAGTGCCACTTGATCTAGCCTAAAGAAGCTTTGATTTCTTTTAACTAAACCAATGGCCCTCTTTCCTCCAAATGACCTAAGGGCCCTTAGAATATGGGTCGAAAGCTTTTTCACTTTTCGATTTAAAAAGTAATCAACAATCTCATAGCGGTTGCGAGGACAAAACTTTGGTAAACTTTCAATATAAGCAATCATCACGGCGGATGACTCAAATCTTCTAAAATTGAGATTAAGTGAATTTAAAAACTTTGGATCATTCTCGCTCAGATACTTAATAGCAAAGGCCTTCATATATTCGGGATAACTCCCTTTAAGAACATCTTTATTAAAATTAAGAACTAAAGGATCAAGTGGTGCTCTAAAATGCACATGAAGCATGGCCTCATAGCGAACTTTCTTTGATTGAGAATAATCTAGAATTGAACGAATTTCCTTTTCGTAACTTTCTTTTTCTTTTTTAGTAATCTGATTTGATCGTCCTTCACGTAAAAGAAGCTGGTACAAAGCAAGCTTCTCCTCATCAGTGTGAACAAGATGAGTTTCATAGATTCTCTTTACTGTTTTAAAAAGAGACTGACTTTTTTCGGGATCAATCGTTTTAAGCAAAGAGTGTTTAATTTTATCCTCTTTGCCTTTGATAATTCTTTCCATAAGAATTTCAACTCGAGGATCATCATGAAGTAAAAGCTTTTGAAGAACTTGAACAGTTAGCCTTTTATTGAAGGTTTTAAATTGAGTCGTTGTAAAATTGATATAAGTATCAATATCGCCGTCTTTATAGACTTTATTCAATTCTCTTGAAAGCTCACCTGGTGAACCCTTTAAGGATTCAAGTTTGGCAATTTTTTCATTTTGAATATCTTCATTTGATTTTTGCGGATCATCGTCATCCGTCATCAAATCTTTTTGATAGACCTCATCATTTTCAAGGTAACCTAAATAATCAGGGCCATTTAAAATGGCATCACGCTTGGAATAGATCTGACTAAACAAAACTCCAACTGATAAGAGAAGGATAAGAAAAAAGAATTTAACAATGTTCATATGCAGACTATTTTACACCACTTTGTATGAAACACTTGGCCCGCCGCGACATATAGTCGATAAAACCTTTCGTTTATGGAGCATTTGATTTTGTTAATTCTACTAATTTACCAATGTATTGTTGACATTAGGTGTTGTTTTAACGATGCTACCGGTTTAGTGAATAAGATTACATAAATTATGTAATTCTAAGGAGTTACTATGGATTCCTTCCAAAACCATCGCTTGGTTGAAAAGTCTAATTTATTAAAAAAAATGAACCTTTACCCATTTTTTAGACCGATTGGTGCCTCTGAAGGCCCGAGAGTTGAAATTGAAGGTAAAGAACAAATAATGATTGGCTCAAACAACTATCTTGGGCTTACCCATCACCCAGAAGTTGTTGAAGCGACGATCAAGGCCATTGAAAAGTATGGTACTGGTTGTACAGGTTCACGCTTTCTTAACGGTAACCTTGAGGCCCATGAAGAACTTGAAGAAAAACTTGCAAGTTACCTTGGCCATGAAGCCGCACTTTGCTTCTCAACAGGAATGCAAACAAACCTTGGGGCTTTATCAGCTCTTTGTGGTCCTAGAGACTGCATGCTCATGGACTCAGAAAATCACGCTTCGATTCTCGATGCAGCAAGACTTGCTCTTGGAGCAACCTTTAAATTCAAGCATAATGACATGGATTCATTAGAAGAACAGCTTGAGTCTAATATCAATCGTTTTCAAAATGTTATCATCGTTGCCGATGGTGTTTTTTCTATGACTGGTGATGTCCTTAACCTTCCAGAAGTCAATCGTTTAGCAGAAAAATACGGAGCTTATGTCTACGTCGATGATGCCCACGGTATTGGTGTTATGGGAGATCGAGGAAGAGGAACGATGAACTATTTTGGTCTTACCGATAAAGTTCATTTTAATATGGGAACATTTTCGAAATCATTTGCTTCAATTGGTGGAGTGATCTCTGGTTCCCATGATGCCATCAATTATATCCGTCACACGGCGAGAAGCTTTATGTTCTCAGCTGCTATGCCACCTTCAGCAACAGCGACAGTCTCAGCTTGTCTCGATGTTATTCTTAAAGACCACACCATCCATGAAAGACTTTGGGACAACGTGGATTTTATGAAAAAAGGTTTCGCAGACCTTGGTTTTTATACCTATGAATCTAAAACTCCTATTATTCCTGTCTTTATAGGAGACGATATTAAGGCCATGCAGGTGACTCGTTTTCTCGCTGAAAATGGGGTTTTTGCAACTCCAGTGATTTCCCCTGCAGTTCCAAAAGGTGAAGCCCTCATTCGAACAAGTTATATGGCAAGCCATAAAAAGGAAGACCTTCAGACTGTTCTTAATGTCTTTGAAAAGGCCAAAAAAGAACTTGATATACCAACAAAGGCCTTTCACTAAGCTCACTCTAACTAAAGAGAAAACATGTACCAGCTAACTGAAGTCTTTCCTCTTGAAAACTCAAAAGACAGAAAACAGTTTGTCTCAGTACCCTATGAACTCTATGCTACTGATTCAAACTTTGCTGCTCAGCCTCGGTTGAGCTACACAAACCTCTTAAAAAAATCTCATCCATTTTTCAATACAGCAAAGGGCCGCTTTTGGCTTTTAAGGTCTCAGCAAAAAATTGTGGGTCGTATTGCTGGCTTTATCAATCAAGAACACAATACAAAACATAATGAAAATGTTCTTTTCTTTGGTTTCTTTGATTGTATCGATGATCCCAAAGCCAGTGAGCTTCTTTTTAATGCTGTCAAAGAGTATGCAAACTCAATTGAGGCCAAATGTATTCGTGGTCCCGTCAACCCTTCAACCAACTATGAAGCTGCTTGTTTGATTGATGGTTTCGATGATCCTCCGCAGATTATGATGACTTATAATGCCCCCTACTATCAAAATCTCATTGAAGGTAATGGTTATGAAAAAAGCATGGATTTCTATGCTTTTAAAAGAGATCCAAGACCAGCTCTTCCTCCGCAAATCGAAGCAATTGCCAAAAGAGCTGAAGAGGCGCACGGGATTACTTACAGAAATATCTCGAAAAAAACCTGGAATGTAGACCTCCAGATTATGCGAGAGCTTTATAACAAGGCCTGGGAAAATAATTGGGGCTTTGTCCCAATGACGCCTGAAGAGTTTGATGAGACAGCTAAAGAGCTTAAAGGTATCGTTGATGAGGACCTCATCATTTTTGTTTATGCTAAAGGAAAGCCCATTGGTTTTGGCGTTGGCCTTCCTGATTACAATCAAGCTCTTATCAAACTAAAAAAAGGAAGACTGACTCCCATCGGAATTTGGCATCTTCTTCGAGCGAAAAAATACATGAACCGATTTAGAATCATTACTCTTGGGGTCTTACCTGAGTTTCGAAAACATGGAATTGGCGCCCTTCTCTACCGAAAATTTCATGAAGCAGCCAAACGTAAGGGTTTTATTGAAACTGAATGCAGCTGGATTCTTGAAGTTAACCAGGACATGATCAAGCCCCTAGAAAAAATGGGAATGGATCGTTACAAGACCTATCGAATCTACGAGCAAACAATCTAGATGAAATCCCAACTTAAAATTCTTATCACTGGGGCAACTGGCTTTGTTGGATCCCATTTAGTTGATAGACTACTTGAAGACGGGCACCTTGTTTACGTCCTTGTAAGAACTCCTGCAAAACTTAAACTCTTAAACAATCAGTTTCATGAAAATATTAGAACTCTTAGAGGTTCCTTAGGCCCTAAAAGTGAGCTCTCTTGGACAAAAGATCTTCCTGAAGACCTCGATGCGGTTTTTCACATTGCAGGTATTGTTCACAGTTTCTCATGGAAAGACTTCTATAGTGTGAACTATCGCTCGACTCATAATCTTCTTGAAAGACTTAAAGAGAAGTATCAATCACTCAACTTTATTCTCTTAAGTAGTATGGCCGCTTCTGGACCAAACAAAGATGAGGGCCTATTAGATTCAAAAACTCAAGAAGATCCCGTAAGCCATTATGGAAAGTCCAAACTTATGGCCGAACACTGTTTAAGAGATTCCATTCCTGCTGATTGGCAGTACCAAATTATTCGTCCTCCTGCAGTCTTTGGGCCAAGGGATCCAGCAATTCTCGATTTCTTCAAAATGGTGAAAAACCAAGTTGTCCTTATTCCTGGTCTCAAAGGACATCAAAAAACTTATAGTTTTGTTTGCGTCTTTGATTTGATTGAAATTTTATGCCAATCACTTTATCAAATTGATAAAAAACCAAACCAAACTTTTTATAGCTCTCACCCAAAATCCGTAACCCTTGAAGAAATCATTGATCAAATCCAAAAGTCACTAAATAAAAGAAGAGTCCATTTTATTACGATTCCAGATGTCCTTCTTAAGCTGCTTGCCTGGCTAAGTTTTTTTATAAACAGATTAAGCCCAATCGATGCAAGATTAACTCCCGATAAAGTTCGTGAGCTTCTTCCTCCAAGATGGGAATGTGATGGCAGCGAAGTGAGCGAGCCGTTCTCGATCAGTTATAAATGGGATCTTGAAAAAACTGTCGACATCACGAAAAAAGACTATAAAGACCGAAGTTGGATTTAGTTATCACTAAAAAAATTTAAAAACTTTAAAAACTTAAAGAAACTCTAGGACCCCAAGCCCTTTCGTAGCGAAGAACTCCTAGGCGAACCTCATGTTCAAACATCCATTTATAAAAAGGATCATTGTCCTTATATTTATTAGCTGCTCGAACTCCTTCAGCGGCAAATGCCGTCAGGAAAAAAGACGCCACAACATCACTGGTCCAATGCTTTCCATCTTGAAGTCTTTGTAAAGACCCAAAGTAAGTTAAAGCCGCTGGGATGATGGCCCAGTAAGGCCCATAAAACTGAAGAGTTTTATAAAAGAGCGCCATATAGGGAATCACATGTCCTGAAGGCCAAGAGCTGTCTCCTCGAAAGGCCTCCTCCCAAAAAGAGATATTTTGTGATGTTGGTCTTTCGTGAACTTCAATAAAGGAAAGAAGGCCTGATTCAGCGAGTGCCAGATAAACCGTAGCTGCATACTCAATGGCAAATTGTCTTAAGTGATTATTTTTTTGAGACTTTGCAATATACCAACTTGAAAGTGGAATTACGGGAAAGCTCATCACCACTCCCAGCTCACCTACAATCTCCACAGGTTTTTTTATATCTTTTGAGAAGGTGAGATCTTTGATTCGGACATCTTCTTCAAAGGCCCAATAAAGAGAAGGAATTGAAGCCCCCAGGTAGTAGAGATTACTTCTCGTTTTAAACTGTGTGTAAGAACCTTCGATTAAAAGAAAAAATGAACTCTTCGTATCCTCCCAAAGGCTATATTCTGAATCGCTCTTCTTTCCATCTTTGGAAAAGCTAGGCAATGAATAAAGTAGTACCAATGATAAAATCAACCGAATCATAATGAGTCTAAACTTTGCTTTTTAAGATTATTTTACTTTTCGTTTACCAACTGAACCAAAGATGTAATCCCAAAGAGGGGATGAAACACCGTACTTAGCATTGGGCTCAGAGAAGTGGTGAATAAGATGATAGCTTCTTAAATACTTTCCGACTTTAGATTTCATTGGAAAGTGATGAGTCGCATAGTGAATATAGTCGTAACAAAGATAGCCCACCATAAAACCACCCATAAAAACATGGAGGTATTCACCTGGAACTATAAGAGAGTAAAACCCGTAAAAACCACAAAGAAGTAAAAAAGCCGGAAATGGCGGAAAAACCAATCTTGTTTTGTCATTGGGAGCGTCATGATGAAGTCCGTGAAACAAGAAGACGATGCGTTTTCCAAAAGGACCTTTTGCTGGAAAGTGAAAAGCAAATCGATGAAAAAAGTATTCCATGAAAGTCCAAACAACTAAAGCAACTAAAAGAGTTATAAGTGTTTGTGAAACTGATAAGCTTTGTGAAATGTGTCCATGAAAAATAAGCGCCAAGGAAACCGGCCCCCATATGACAAGAGGAAGTATTGGATGGACATGAGTTAAAGCTTCCCAAAAGTCAGATTTAAAAACCCTAATCGAGCCGTTGGACTCAGCTGTGGAGTTGACTTTTTCTTGCTCTGCAGTATCTAGGTTTTTCATAATTGCTAAATTAGCCACTTTGACTTTGTCTGTAAAGATTGTCTTAGAAAGAATTACCCTGTGTTTGGTACTTTATGGGCCTATTTTCATTAAGTGCTCCAGAGGTTTTTATTTAAGTTGGAGCACACATGATAAAGAATATTTCAATAGGGCTAGGCTTTGTTAGTCACTTGCATGTATATAGCTTCCATGAAACAGATTTTCTTAATTCTCATCCTTCTTGGAATCACCTCGCTATTTAGCCTTAAAGCTCAATCTAAGCGCTATGGAACCTTTGAGGTTAGCAATGAGCAGCTTTTGAATTTAAGTGCTGAAAAGCTTCTTAGAGACGTCAAAAAGATTAAAGGTGAAACTTGGCCAGAAGTAAGATTCTTAAGTCGCCTTCAAACAGATCCCTTGAAATCAGTTGCCCTTTTTCTCGCCCTTGATTATCAAAAAAATTATGTCCCAAATCTTGTAAAAAGTTTGCCTGTTAAGCATGTAACTCCAACTGAGGTTTGGACCGAATATGAAATGAAACTTCCCTGGCCCATGGAAAACAGCCGCTATATCCACAGCTCAAACCTTTCTAAGGTTGAAAACTGTTATCGAGTTGACTGGAAGCTTATTCAATCGACAACAGCTGATAAAGTGAGTGGTTACGCAACTTTTTGCCCCATCAAAGACAGTAAGCAAACAAGTTTCTACTACCAAAACCATGTTGCACCCAAAAGTGTTTTTGCTGGAATCTTTAAAGGCATTATGGTTAATGACACCGAAGAAACATTAGTCGCAATAAATAAGTTTATTGAGGATAAAGGTTTGAATGCACCAAAATTGACTTCTAAATATGTTCAAATTATTGAAGAGTCACTTCAAGGGAAAAGCCCTTACCTTCATTTAATGAAGACCCATTAGACACAGATCTGTTTGTTTTCGTACTGTACGAAGAAATTACTTTTAAAAATGATCGGATAATCAAAGTCATTTTAGAGTGTTAGCTCCTATTGTTGACTCTCTTTGTTCACCTTCTTAACCCCTGCAAAAAAAAGTTAGAAATTGACCCTTTCTTTCCATCTCACTCCCATTTAGAATTCTTATTGTGAGGGAATAAATTTAGCACACGACTCATCGACGTTTAAAAAATGGATTTTGCGGACGTCGATTTCAAAACTTATCCCCGAAAGCTCTCTAGGCTAAAACCGACAGTGGTCCACACAAAAAAAGAAGAAGTTTTCTTTAAAAATTACGAAGCATTTGATCTAAAGAGCGAATGGTCGAGAAGATCTTCGTATTCGAGATGGGTTTATTGATAAAGAGGTTTGAAACACCACCAAGCCAGAGTTCGCCTTCTGGAGCAAGATGAGAATTGGCCTTCTCTACGTAGTGTTCAATGTAGTTCTCAGGAAATTCATCAACTGATCTTGAGATCGTTGAGATGACCACCTGAGGTTTAATTTGGTCGTAGGCTTCTAACATGGCCTCCATCGGTAAGTTTGCCCCCAGATAGTAAAAATTCACTTTATAATGACTACATAAAAGAGCTGCAGTCAGAATTCCAAAATCGTGGATCTCTCCTTCTGGAGTGGTCAAAAGCACCGAAACGGGTCCCTTCATACGATACTGATAACTATTGTAGAGAATTTGACCGACATGAAACTTCAATAGCGATGTCAGAGCATATTCTTGAGCGATTGAAAGAAGTCTTCTTTGAACTTGTCCCCCGACTTCGGATAAAAGAGGGAGAAGAATACTGAGTGTGAACTCTCTTGGATCCATTTGCCCTTTCACTTTCTCAAGTTCGTGGGAAATGATGTCCAGCTTATAGTTTTGAAGGGCCATAAGCAGGCTTTGAAGAACAGTATTAGGATCAATTTTTTCTTCACTTAAACTTTGGCCATGTCCATTAAGACCCTTTGATAAGACTTGTCGATCATTATTGCAATATTGATCACAAAGATTTTCAAGGCTTTGATCATCCAATTTGGCCATGTCGGAAATCTTATTTCCCACTTCAACCAATTGCTGAATCATATTGAGTCGGTCAATATGAGACTGATTATAAAGTCTTCTTCCTTTAGGATCTCGGTTAGGAACAACCACCTGATATCTTTTTTCCCAGGCGCGAATAGTATGGGGGTTAATTCCAGTAACTCTTGAGACGAATTGAATTGAAAACTCTTCTTGTGACATGAAAAAACCTTTATGTGTTTATAGCGTCGCTAAATTCTTTCTCAATGACTTCTGTTCGGTGATGAAAAATCTTTTGTATATCTTTTTTCACGAAGAAATTAATCACGGGACTTAAAAAGAAAGGTCCTGGAACCTTAAACCGGACTTTGTCGATCATCACCACACCACCCTCAACAGGAATAAATTGATGGGTGTGATGCCAAACTCGATAGGGCCCTTTTGTAGAATAGTCCACAAAAGACTCATTCTCTTTCCAATCCGAAATATGTGTACGCCAATTCAAAGGTATCCCATGGACTTTCAGCTTGTAATCAAAAATAGTGCCTTGCTGTATTTGTGCTGTGGTTTGTCTAACGACCTTGAAGTTGAGCCATTCGGGGGTTATCCTTTCAAGGTTCTTGGCCTCTTTAAAAAACTGAAACGCCTTTTCTGAAGAGATTGGGAGAAAATGTTCCTTAATAAACATATCCATTGGAAGATCTTTTTTAAGAGTCTCCCACTTTCCCAGATTACAAAGATTATCAAGAGCTGCTTGGATATCAGAATATTGAAACTCAAAGCCAATGCTTTCAAGACTTTTTGGTAAAACTTTTTGTGAGTCGAGAATAATACAGCTCATCTCTCCAAAAATGATTTTTAACATAAGTGGAGGAACTGGAAAGAGTGCGGGAATCTTTAAGGCCCTGCTAAAAGCCTTAGTAAACTCTTTATTAGTCACTGGGTTTGGCGAAACAGCGTTAAAAGTTCCCTTGAAATTATGGTTAAGAGTGAGTTTGATCAAAATCTCTGTAAGATCATCCACATGAACCCAACTCATCCACTGCTTTCCAAAGCCGATAGGGCCACCACCACCTAACTTAAAGATAGGCATCAATTTAGAAAGGGCCCCAGACTCTCGCCCTAAAACAACACCGATCCGTACAATAGACTTAGAGATTTCGTTTTTGAGATCCCCCGTGGCCTGTTCCCACTGATGACAGACATCCGGAAGATAACCACTGCCAAGAGGTGAGCTCTCATCGAGTGTTTGATTTTTTTGATTGGCCTCATAAAAGCCAATTGCTGAAGCAGAGGTAAAAGACTTTACTTCGCTTCCATGGTTATTCACTAAACGAACTAAGGCCTTAGTCGTTTCAACTCTTGAGTTTAAGATTCTCTTTTTTTGCTCTTTAGACCATCTTGCATCTGCAATGCTCTCCCCAGCAAGATTAATCACACCTTCAACCCCAGAGATGGCAGCTTCAGGAATTTCTTTAGCGCTGAGATAGTCCCATTCTACCCACTCAACAGGAAGAGATGTTTTCTCATAGGCCCTGGTTCGTGAACGTGTTAGACCAACAACTTGATGACCTGAACATATCAATTTCCTGACCAGGTTATGCCCTACGAATCCAGTGGCGCCCGTCACTAAAATTTTCATGTTCTTCTCCTCAAACTTAGAGTATTAGTAGTAGAATACTTTCGATAGTAAACAAGATTTCCATAGCTTTCTACTTTAAGACCTATGCAAATCATAGACAAAACCAGTGCAAAAACCAAACAGCCTGTATGTAATATCGGATACTTGGACTGGTTCATGAAATTTATGAAGATAGTTAAGCCTGAAAATTACTATTTTTGTACATCGCCAAGCAATGAGCTTAGGCCTCATTCAGTGCACCTCATTGGTTACCCCTTTGATGGGACGGCCTGCTTTCGAAAAGGTGCTAAGCTAGGGCCAAAGGCCTTAAGAGAGATCAGCGACTCAATTGAAAGCTACTCTCCCTATCTCGACCTTGATCTTGAAGATTATGACAACCTCTTTGATCTCGGTGATTTTGAATTTCCATCTCAAGATGAAGAGCTCTACTTCAAGGCCAACCGGCTCTATAGTGAATTTAGTCATGAAATTAATCTTAAGGATTCAAATACTAAAGTTCTCGCCCTAGGCGGGGAACACTCAATTTCATATGCCTTTATTAAAAAGGCCCTCAAAGACTATCCTGATCTTGTTCTTATTCATCTCGATGCCCATGCAGATTTAAGAGATGGCCATGAAGGTTTTAGTCACTCTCACGCTTCAATCATAAGACGTGTCAGTGATCACTTTAAAGGCGATATTCCCAATTCAGAAAGACTCATCCAATACGGCATTCGCTCTGGTACAAAAGAAGAATATGACTGGATGAGAAAGCATGAAACTCTTTGCCTTTCTAGGACTGAGTTTTTTGAGAGAGTAAAAAGTATTCCTAGTGAAAGAGCTGTTTATGTCACCCTTGACCTTGATTATTTTGATCCTTCAATGATGCCTGGAACTGGCACTCCTGAGGCAGGAGGTGAAGATTTTCATAGTTTTATCTCACTTATGAAGATCTTAAAAAACAAGAACTTTATCGGAGCCGATGTTGTTGAGCTTGCTCCGACAATTGATCCCACTGGAAATAGCGATGTCTTTGCGACAAAAGTCGTGAGAGAAATTCTTCTTTTATTAGCGCAAAATACAATAAGAACAAAACAAGACCGAGAGAACGGAAATGGATAAAACATCATACAATCCAGAAGATTTTTATCAAATCCCGAAATGGGGACATGGACATTTTAAAGTTAATGAAAAAGGCAACCTTTGTGTACTTCCTGAAAGAAGAGAGGATGGGCCTAGGATTGATATCACAGAAGTGATTGCTGAAATTGAAAAACAAAAAATTGCTCTACCTGCAGTCATTCGTTTTAATGACATTCTTCATTCTCGAGTTAAAGAAATCAATCTTGGTTTTACCAACACCATTAAAGAAGCTGAATATGAGGGAAAATATAGAGGAGTTTATCCCATAAAGGTCAACCAAATGCGTGAGGTTGTGGAAGAGATCTTAGACGCCGGTGCTGATTATAATCTTGGGATTGAAGCTGGCTCAAAACCAGAACTCATTGCCGCTTTGGCCCTCAATGAAAACCCTGAAGCTCTTACTATTTTAAATGGTTACAAAGATGATCAGTATCTTACCCTGGCGATGATGGGACGAAAGCTTGGACGAAAGGTTCTCGTGGTTATTGAAAAGTTTTCTGAAATCCAGGCCCTTCTTAGAATTTCAAAAGAGATGAAGGTAAGACCCCTTATTGGAATACGTGCAAAGATCTCAGTAAGAGGTGCTGGTAAATGGTCTGAGTCAGGGGGAGAAAAAGCAAAGTTTGGTCTTAGCGTATCTGAGATTTTAAAGGCCTTAGAAATTCTTGAAGAAGAACAATATCTCGATTGCGTCAAACTCCTTCACTTTCATATTGGCTCTCAAGTCACAACCATCCAATCTTTCAAAGATGCTGTGACCGAGTCAGCAAGAATTTATGCCAAACTTTACCAAAAAGGCGTTCCTCTGGAATACTTTGATGTGGGAGGAGGTCTAGGTGTTGACTACGTTGGAAGTAAAACTTCTAGTGTCGAATACTCAATGAACTACACCACTGATGAATATATCAATGATGTGGTTTATGGGCTTAAACAAATCTGTGATATGGAAAAAGTGCCCCATCCAACAATTGTTTCTGAAAGTGGTCGCGCTCTCACTGCACATCACTCCTGCATCGTGACAAAAGTTATGGGTGAAATTGACCCCTATTTTCATGAGTCGGAAAACTTTGTTTATAAAGACGATCATATTCTGGTTAAGAACATGCGAGAAAGTCTTGAAGATCTCTCTCAAGACACTTTTCAAGAAGTTTATAACGATGCTCTAGCAATAAAAGAAGATGCCATTAGTGCTTTTAAACTTGGGGTTCTTTCTCTTGAAGAAAGAGCAAAGATTGAAACTATGTTTGGAAAGGTCAGTAAAAGAATTTCTCAAATTCTTGATTCTATAGAATCTGTTCCTGAAGATATGCAGTACTATAAAGACAGCATTGCCAAACAATACCTTTGCAACTTCTCAGTCTTTCAATCCCTTCCCGATGTTTGGGCCATAAACCAAGTCATTCCCATTGTCCCTATTAGTCGTCTCAATGAATTTCCAACAGAGAGATGTACTCTCGTTGATATCACTTGTGATTCAGATGGTAAGATTGACCGCTTTATTGAAAATGATGAATCTGAAGGATCTCTTAGGTTGCATAAACTTAAAAAAGATAAACCTTATCATATTGGGTTCTTTTTAACCGGGGCCTACCAAGACGTGATGGGAGACATGCATAACCTTTTTGGAAGACTTAATGAAGTTCATGTCTATTGTGATGACGATGACCCTGATGACTTCTATATTGAAGAGTTTATTAAGGGTAATACTTGTAAGAATGTTTTAAAGACTATGCAGTACAATGCTGATCATCTGGCGACAATTCTTAAAAAGAAATTTGATAAATCAATCAAACAAGGAAAGATCTCTCCAAAAGAAGGTGTAAGGCTTACCGATACCTATGAGGAAGTCCTTTACGATTATACTTATTTAAGATCTAAGAAATAAGATCATCTAAGAGTGGGAAGAGCACCTGCATTTTCTTGCCAGACATTGTCAAAATCCCAAGTCGTCGTTCCAGCGCTATAGACTGCATGATTTTTATCGTAGAAGTTTGTCAGAGTGAATTCTTGAGTACAATTAAGCGTTCCCGTTGAGTGATAACAATATGTCTCAGAGCCACCGGTGAGGTGGTAATGAGTATTTTCCATCGAAGAATAAGTTCCAAACCTTGAAAGGATGATCCCGGCCCATTTAGTTGAATCGACACTTCCCACATAGAATGAGTCTCTGAGAGTCATATATTCTTGACTTGCACTTCCTACATAGGATGTCCCGATGAGACCCCCATTATAGTCATAAGAGTTATTAGAAATATTAACTGTTGAATAGACTCTTTCAATCACAGAAGGTTTAGATGAAAGACCCCCGATGCTTCCAATAAAGCCTCCCATATTTTTCGAACGATTCACAAGAGTCCCTGTGGCGTAACAGTCATAGACTTCAATTGAGCTAGCATAACCAATAAAGCCACCTCGATCGTTATCAGAACTGGAATTTCGCGTTCCGGTAATTGTTGCACTTGAAAAACTCTTACGAAAGTCTGAGTTATAGGCTTGTCCAGCGATGCCACCAATATAATCGTATTGTCCCGTAACATTTCCTGTATTTGAAACCTTTTCAAAGCTCATACCAGATGCTACTGCTGCGATTCCACCGACACTACTTGTCCCAGAAACTGTTGCTGTATTCGTTAGATTTGTCGCCGTGTTATAAGCGCCACTTGTTCCAGAAACGTATCCGAAAACACCACCGACGTAAGTTGATGTACTCGAGACTGACCCCGCAACAGTGAGATTTGAAACATTTACGGAATGAAGAAATCCAGCAATCCCCCCTGTATTACTAGAAGTGTTAGTAATTGTAGAATCAAAGCTCACGTTGTCCATCGTCCCTGTGGAAAAATACCCAACAACACCACCAACATCACGACTCGAACCTGTTATTGTCGAATTTTGAACAGTAATATTCGTGACTGTTGATGTATCTAAACGACCAGCGAGTGATCCTGACTTTTGTCTTGAAGTGAAAGTTAATCCCTCGATTAAAATATTATCGAGAGTACATGAGGTACACTTTCCAACGACTCCGCCGGCATAACTTCCCGTTGCAGAAATTGTAGAGTTTTTAAGATTGAGGTTCTTGATAGTGGCATTTGATGCCGTTGAAATTAACCCGGTGTCATCATTAGGGCCGTTGTCAAAATTGATATTGACCATATCAAAACCACCGCCATCAAGAGTTCCTAGAAAAGCTGTTTTCTTTCCTGCTTGTTTAAAAATCATCCCATTAAAGTCTAAATTGTTCATCAGTTTAAAGTAACGAGAAATAAGGGTGATATCTTGTATTTCAGTGAATTCATTCCAATCAGCGATTGATGAAATTTGATAAGGATCCGCTTGTGTACCGCTTCCCGCTAATGTTGTTGTCGCTGAGTTATTGAAATCAAGAGAGGGAAAAGTACTTGGGTTTTCAATCCAAGTTGAGACAAAATCCCATGAAGCTGTAGAGCTATAGACAGGGTGATTCGCATCATAGAAATCAGAAACCAGTGTTTCTTGAAAACAACCAGTGTCACCACCCTCATAACAATTTGTGGTTGAGTCGCTAATAATTTCAAACCAATAAGAATCAACGATTGCATCAGGAGTTGCGCTATGCTGTAAATTTCCCACAAGACCACCGATATGACTTCCGCCAATAGTTACAATACCACTTGAAAAAGAACTAATGATCTGTGACTCATAACTATCGTCATTAAAAAAATAACCAAAGAGTCCACCAGCATTACTTCCCGTAGCATTGACATTACCAGAGGCAAAACTTCTTTTTATTCCAGAGTTATAAACATAACCGGCAATTCCGCCGACGCTATTTACACCTGTTACGGCTCCTGTGGAATAACTATCAGAGATTGTTGAACCATCGCGATGAGACCCCACGAGGCCACCGACTTTACTTGATGTCCCAGTAATATCACCTTTATTAAAACTTTGAGAAATGGATCTCTCACCATTACTGGAAGAATCACCAATAATTCCTCCAACATTAGAAGAGCCACTCACATCACCAATATTTCGGGCCTTAGAAATAAAAACATTTGAACTTGCGTATCCAACAATACCACCTGTTCCATTGGCCCCTTGAACAGATCCTTTATTATAGACATCAATCAGCATTGCACCAGGGAACAATGAGCCAATAATACCACCAGTATAACCCCAACCTGTTCCAGCACTACTCACATTCATTTCGTTTGTTAAACCAATCCCGAAACCGCTCAAAGAACTTGCAATTCCACCTGAAGAATACTCAAAACCATACATCGAACCTTTGCTAGCAATTCTTTCAAGCCAGCTTCCATTAGTTGCACTACCAATAAAACCACCAGCGTAACCACCATAACCTGCATTATTTCTTAAAACGGTATTAGCATAACCATTAGTGATTCTTGCACCAGATGCTTGTGCGAAGGCCCCTCCGATGGACCCAACATATACGGCCAGATTGACATTTCCGATAACAGAGACATTATCAGCTCTACCATTTCGGATAATCCCTGCTATCCCTCCTGGGTTATAATAACTTGTCACTTCAGCATCGATAACATCGATATCTTTAATATAGGAATAAACTTTACCGGCAAGGGTTCCTGTATATGCATTCCAATCATAACGAGTTGAAGTAATATCAAAGTCTTTAAGTTTAACATTCTGAACACTAGCACCTGTTCCAATAATCCCGAAAAGCCCAAGAACTGTCGCTGTCTGGTTTTGAAAAAGATCTGAAATCTCATAACCATTACCATTGAATGTTCCTACAAATGGAGTTTTGGCTGTAGACGTTTCACACGAAGTAGAACTTGGATCACAACCACCAATTGCTCTAAATCCTGTTCCGTAACTATCTCCAGGGTCCCAGCCTGTTGTGGCCGAAGCATCAATATCTTTACCAAGCTCATAGGATGAATCAAGGTCATCATTCATCTTCTGAAGCTGAAAGACATTACAAATCATATAGGGACTTGATGGCGTACCGTCCCCAAAGGCGAACTCCGTTTGTGAATTGGCATTTGGGGCATTGGTACATAATTCATCAACTGTGACAGTAAGAGAATCATTCGTTGAAGTGGTCCCATCAGAAACAGCAATTGTTAAAGTGGCAGCACCATATTCTTTATTTGTAATCGTGAGTTCAGCCGTACAGTTGGGAGCGGTTCCCCCGAAGACGACTGAACTATCATCAATAAGAGTTGAGTTATCAGATAAGACTGTAATATCTGTCGCACAATTAAGAGCGGTTTCCACATCTGTTATAGTGACATTTAAAACACCTGTTGTGTCCTCAAACTGATATTTCGTCATATCTCCAGGGATCGCAAGTGTCGGAAGATCATTAATAGAGTTAACAGTTAAGACAAAGTCTTCATCAACTGTCACGGTGCCGTCATTATAGCTTAGAGTCACTGTCGCCACTCCACTTTCATTAGCAGTAGGAGTGATATCAAAAGTACAGTTTGGAGCTGTTCCGGCGAAAGTAAAATCCGCGGAATCAACAAGAGTTGTATTCGTTGAAGCAACAGTAATATCAGTGGCACAATTAACAGGAGTTTCAACTTCTGTTACAACGATCCCTATAACGCCAGTAGAATCATCTTCATCAATTGTGATGTCAGCAACCGGAGATAATGTTGGGATGTCATTTTGGGCATTGACCGTAAAAAGAAATGTTTGTTGAGTTGCATCGACTCCATCATTAGCGGTAATAGTAATTGTCGAGGAACCAAAGGCATCTTCGTTAGGATTAAGAACAACCTGACAATTTGGCATCGTCCCAGAAAAGCCAATTCTTGAATTAGCAATGACAGTAGTATCGGAACTGCTTGCTGAAAGGTTTCCAATACAAGTCACAGCATGATCCACATCACTTAAGTTAAAGACAGCACTGTTGACTTGAATATCTTCAGTGGTTGTCACATCAGCAATGGCCCCCAGATCAGGAGCATCATTAATAGAGTTGACATTAAGTCTAAAGACTTCATTCGTTGTGGTATTTCCATCACTAACAGAAATCGTAATATCAGCGATTCCTGCAAGGTCTGCAGTTGGGGTGATATCAAGGCTACAGTTTTGAGTGGCCCCTCCACTGAGGACGATATTTCCCAGAGGAAGAAGAGTGGTATTTGATGAACTTAAAACCACATCAGCGCCACAGGTTTTCACCGCTTCTTCATCATAGATAGTGAAACTCACACCATTGGTGACTTCGTCTTCATTAACTGTGATGTCATTGATTTGAGTAATAGTTGGCGCATCGTCTTTATAAGCGATATTTAATGTTAAGGTATGATTGGTTGTCGATGTACCGTCACTAACACTCATATTAAGGGCTGTTGTTCCTGAAGCATTAGCAATAGGATTTATACTTAAAACACAATTGGGTACCGTTCCTGAAATCGTCACGTTGGCATTGGGAACAAGGGCCTGATTTGTTGAGATGACTCCCACATCAGAACAAGAGATACTTGTCTCAGGGTCATAAACAGTCATAGCAAGAGGGGTTATGACTTCATCCTCAATGTAGTTAAGAACAATTGGTAAAACCATTTTCGGAGCATCTTGAACTTCAGTTACAAGAAGATCTACTTCTCGAGAAGCTTGGCGTCCGGCAAATTGCGCAAGAACAGTAACCTTTGCAGAGCCGAACTGATCCACTTTGGTTTTGGCCTGAACAAAACAATTGGGAATCGTTCCAATCACATTAAAATCGGAATGATCAATAAGAGTAAGGTCTGAACTTAAAAATTGAATCACACCATTACAGCTATAGCCAACAGGAATCACATCCTCGACTTTCATACTGAGCAAACTCGACGGTTGATCTTCAATTAAAGAGAGAGAACTCACAATACTAATTGTTCCCACTTCAGTGATTCCCCCAGCAGTGGTTTCGTTATCTGCCACAAGTTCAGGGGCTTCAGTTGGAACACAACTGATAAGGAAAACAAGTATTAATAAAGACCGAACGACTTGGCCTAAATAAGTGAGTTTAGAATGTGTTTTTTCTAAATTGTTTTTCTTCATCATTACTTATTTAAAGTGAGCGTAAGCGCTCTCTAACATACTAAAAGTAATGTAAAGCTGAAGCTCACCTTTTAGTATTTATCGGAACTTATGAGGATTTATTTGAGAAAGTTTAGAAGAAATATGACAAGAAAGTGGGGCAGCTCATTGATCGATTTAAAGAAAAAATGTTAAATCTTTAGACAGTATCATTTTTAGACAGTATCATTTTGGATCACTTTGAAGCTCTCTTTTAATGAGCTGATCAGCTCTTTTAAATGTTCTCGTCCCTTACACTCCAGTACAAGATTAATTGTGGTTTCCCCCACTCCTGCTTCTCCAAAAACACGATTATGAAAGATTTCGAGAATATTGGCCTCTTTTTGCGCCACAAGTTTTGTCACCAAGGCCATAGAACCTGGAACATCTGGAACTATAATTTGAAGATTGGCAAGACGTCCATCTTCCCCAAGACCTCTTTCAACAACTTTCGAAAGAAAATTGAGATCAACATTCCCACCCGTCAAAACAACACAGATTTTTTTCCCTTTTAGAGAAAAATCCTTAAGAACACTCTCTGATAAGGCTGCATAACCAACCGCTCCAGCTCCTTCACAAAGAACCTTCTCTTTCTCAAGAACCTTTACCATGGTTCTTGCAATCTGGGCTTCACTGACAGTATCAATATGGTGATAGAGGTTTGAAATGATCGGGAATGTATTTGATCCGACATTTGAGACGGCGATGCCTTCAGCAATTGTGGCCTTTCTTGGAACTGAAGTTAACTTTTTTGAAAAAATACTCTCCTTCATCGCCGGCATCATCTCGGCTTCGATACCAATGAGCTGAGGAGATTTTTTGGGCTTTGAAAAATAATGGGAAGCCAGACCAACACCTGAGGCCAGTCCCCCTCCGCCAATAGGAGTTAGAATCATCTCAACTTCTGGAACCTGATCTAAAATCTCAAGACCTACTGTCGCTTGACCACAAATAATATCTGGATCATTAAAAGGGTGAATCAGGTGAGCACCAGTTGTTTTCATTTCTGATTCCATTCTCTCAAACGCTTCATCAAAACCGTTTCCATAAAGAATGATCTCGGCACCATATCTTCGAGTCCCTTCGACTTTACTCAGTGGTGTATTTTTAGGCATGACAATAGTCGATTTAATACCGAACATTCTTGAAGCGAGGGCGACGCCTTGGGCATGATTACCAGCGCTACAAGCGATAATTCCCTTTTCTCTTTCTTTGTCAGTTAATTGGCTTATACAATTAATGGCCCCTCGAATCTTATATGATCCTGTTCTTTGAAGATTTTCACACTTAAGATAAACGTCAGCTTCAAGTAATGAAGACAAGTAAGCGGAATGAAGGCATGGAGATGGAGAAATATGCTCATAAATTCGCTCTTTTGCCTTTAGAACATTTTCTCTAGTAAACTGATCAGATAATTTCATAGACTAATACTTTAAAAGACCCAGCAATACTTGCCAAGTAAAAGCAGATTTTCCCTAAAAAAGCCTAATCTTGGGACAATTTCTTAAGTTAAAACATCAATAATTCCGTTAAGTTTACCATGAAGGCCATTGTTTTAAAAAACCTCACTAAAAAGTTTTTAGACGTTACAGCTGTGGACGATTTAAGTCTTAAAGTCGGCTATGGAGAAGTTGTCGCTCTTTTAGGTTCAAATGGTGCCGGAAAAACCACGACTCTTAATATGATCACCGGTTTTTTAACTCCAAACTTTGGAGAAGTTCTTATTAATGAAAAATGGAATCATAAAAATCATTATCGAGAAATTAAAAATGAAGTGGGATACCTCACTGGCTCTATGCAACTCTACGATAAATTCTCAATCAAAGAATGTCTTTTATTTCTTGCTGATCTGAGATCCCTTGAAAAAGACTTTGTGAGTAAAAGAATGGAAGAGCTCGTTCAGTTGTTTCAAATGGAATCATATCTCAAAAAAAAGTTCTCTGAGCTCTCATCAGGTCAAAAACAACGGGCATTGATTGCAGCAACCATCTTGCATGATCCTAGAATTCTCATTCTTGATGAGATCACTGCCAATCTTGATGTTCCCTCTGCAAGACTGATTATGGATTTTCTCAAACTGGAAAAAGAACGGGGAAAGGCGATTCTCTTTTCAACACATATCTTAAGTGAAGCTGAATATCTTAGTGACCAAATCGCGATCATTCATAATGGCAAAGTTATGGAAAAAACAACTTCAAGTGAGTTCAAGCAGAAATTTGGCGTGACCAATCTCACTGATGCCTTTTGTGATGCAATTGAAAGTTTTAACAAGGTTAAAAAAGTTGATTAAAGTTAAAAATATCATCAACATTTTTAAAAAAGAGTTCATTGAAACTTTTCGTGACAAGGCCTTTATTTATACAAACTTCATTGGACCTCTCATCTTTTTTCCTATTCTTTTAATTCTCATCGGTGAGATCGCTTCACTAAAGGTCGATAAACTCAAAAAAGAAACTTACAAGATTGGAATTGTTAACAATCAAAAAGAGTTTAATCTCTCAGAGCTATTGCTTGATCATAAAAAAATCAAAGATAAGGTCCAAATTTTAACCTCGACTTCTCTTAAAGACTTCATCGAGAAAAAAGAGATTAACTTTGATCAAAAAGTTCTGGGCCAAGAGCAAAGAAAAAGTATTAAGGATTATATAAAAAAAGAAAAACTTGATCTCATTCTCTATCTTCCAAAACCTAAAAAAACAAATGACCAAGTCATTCTTTATAGTTTCTATGATTTTACAAACTCTAAGTCCACGAGAATCCACAAAGCTGCAAATAAGATCGTCGAGACTCAGGCAAAACAAATCTTGGAAAAAACCCTAAAGCAGTATAGTCTCACCAAAGAAAGTTTAAACCCTTTTATCATTGAAGAGCTGAATCTAAGATCAAAAGATCAGACCTGGGGACATTCACTAGGTGTAATCATTAGCTTTTTTATTATTTTCTTATTAATCACAGCAATTCATAACCCTGCCATTAATTCGACAATCGGAGAGAGAGACAGAAAAACTCTTAACTTTCTTTTGATGTCACCCCTCAGTACTCGAGAAATCTTACTTGGAAAATACCTCAACATTGCCTGTCAGGGTCTCTTGGCCTTAATCCCCTATGCCTTTCAAATGGTCATTGCTTATTTTAGCTTTTCCGAGCTTAATATCTTTACTCAACTTCAGGCCCTTAATGAGCCAAAAAGTCTTTTGTTCATCCTTCTTTTAGTTTTTAGTACATCACTTTTTCTTTCATCACTTTCTTTTCTTCTGACCTGTCTTGCGAAAACGATGGCCCAGGCCCAAACGATGCTCAGTTTTATTATTTTTATGGTCTTCCTTCCCATGGGAATCATTAAAGGACTTAGCCTTAGTGCAGTCTCGCCTTATCAGTTTTTTCCTTTAATTAATTTCTCTCTCTCATTACAAGACATTCTCATGGGCTCAGGTCATACAAACTTCTATATTCTGAGTATTGCTGCAAATTTAGTCATTTCTTTTTCATTTATTGTTTATGCTGATTATTTCTTTAAGGCGCAAAACATCCTTTCAAAGGGTGATGCTGGTTTTAGTGAGATGATGAGTCTTAAGAAAACAAAAATTACTGAAAGTAATCCCACAATCTCGTTTTTACTTGCTATCTTTATTCCCTTTCTCATTGTTAATTCCAAGAGTTTAAACTTTATCAAAGAACAAACCCTTTATCTCATTCTTTTTCATACAATTTTTGCCAATGTCATCTCAAGTATTATGCTCTTAAGGTTTTATAAACTCGATATAAAGAAATCGATTGGACTTTCCTCATCGAGCACAAAATACTACCTTTCTAGTATTCTTATCGTTTTAGGATTAACTCCGCTTTTATCAATTATGCTTCCACATTCAGAAGAACAAACTGGGCTTATTAAACTTCTCACTTCTGTAAATCTCACCGATAAGAACTATCCGGTGTGGCTGCAAATACTCTTTCTTTCCATCCTTCCAAGTATTGCCGAGGGAGTTTCTTATCGAGGGGTTATCTTGAGAGGTCTCAAAAAGAAGTTTCCTCTATTTGTCACTTGTTTTACAGCTTCTCTATTTTACGTTCTTTCAAACTTTTCACTTACAACAACATTCCCTCTATTGGTCCTAGGTTTCTTTTTGAGCTTCATTGCCCTTAAAGCTGACTCTGTCTATCCTTCAATTTTTGCGCAAATTTTGTTTTCAAGTACAGCAATTTTGACTTCAAAAGTTCCTTTTTTAAATGTGAATCTTTATGCTTTTGAAGAAAAGATTTTCCTCGCCATTATAGGTCTTATCATTTTAGCATCAGGAATCATCTTGCTTAATGATAAGCAAGAGGGATCAAACGAAAACAAAGAAAGTTTTTCGAATAAGAATGCCGCTTAAAGTTCTTTTAGAGTTTTTACTCGGGCCTTGAGGATTTCAACAGGAGTCAATTTCATCAAGGTCTTAAGATCAGGTCCTTCAGAGTTAAGAGTCATCACAACTCTTAATCCTTTAAAGAGCGGCTTTCCTTTAATTCCAGACTTTTTAATCTCACTCATGAGATTTGAAAATTGCTCTTCCTCTAGAAATGGTTGATCTTGAATCTCATCAAAAAGAAGCTTGCTGGCAAAATTGATAATCTGAGTAGTGCTTTCAAGAGAAATGAGTTCTGAAAATTCTTCACTTTTCACTATTTCTTTTCGAAAAAGATCTGAGAGTTTGTCATCATAATTTTTTATAAACTCAACTTTGTCTTGAAAGAAACTTATAAATAAAGACTTCCAATCGTCACTTTGTCCTTGGAAAAGTTCATTACTTTTTAATAGCTCCGAAACTTTCTCATTAAGTACTTGAAGCTCCATCTTTTTAATATGTTCACCGTTGAAATGAATGAGCTTTTTAATATCGTAAAGCGATGAAGACTTTGAGAAACGCTCAAGGTTAAAAACTTTCGATGCTTCTTCAAGAGTGAAGATATCCACTTCATCAGGGTGGGACCAACCGAGGAGACAAAGGTAGTTATTGAGGGCCTCTGGAAGAAATCCATCATCCTGATATTGAGAAACAGATGTAGCCCCATGACGCTTTGAAAGCTTTTGGCGGTCCTCACCGACTAATAGACTCACATGAGCAAACTCAGGAGTTTTTGCATCGAGGGCCTCATAAATCATAAGCTGTCTTAAAGTATTATTAAGATGATCTTCAGCTCGTATCACATGAGAAATTTCCATTAAATGATCGTCTATAACACAACAGAAATTATAAACCGGCATTTTATTTGATCGAATGATTACAAAATCCCCAACCATATCTTCAGGAAAAGTGACCTCTCCTCTGACAAGGTCAGTGAAAGTGTATTTTTTCTTAGGGTTTTTAAAGCGAATCACATATTCTTCACCAGCATCAATACGTTTTTGTGCTTCATCTTTAGAAAGGTCTCTATAGCGTCCATGGTAAAAATGATGAGGCTTTTCTTCACTCTTAGCTTTTTCTGTTAATTCTTCAAGATCGTCTTCAGTTAAAAAACAAGGATAAGCGACTCCTTTCTCAACGAACTCACTAGCATAGCGAGTATAAATCTCTGTGCGTTCAGATTGCCTATAAGGCCCATGCTTTCCAGGCTTTTCAGGAGATTCATCATAATCAATACCAAGCCAGGCCAAATCTTCAATCTGAGACTCTTCATATTCTCTTTTTGATCTTTCAAGATCTGTATCTTCAACTCTTAAAATATTTGTTCCATTATTGGCCTTAGCAAAAAGATAACTATAAAGAGCTGTTCTTGCTCCACCAATATGAAGATATCCTGTGGGACTTGGGGCAAACCTTACACGTACACTCACGACTATTCCTTAACTTTAATTATGAATTAAATTGGCCTTCAATTTTCGACCAAGTATCTTTTAATGTCATCGTTCGATTAAAGATCATTTGATCTTTCTTCGAATCCTGATCGACTATAAAATAACCAACTCGCTCAAACTGAAAACGATCTCCAGGACTTGAACTTTCGAGTCCTTTTTCAGCAAAACCATCGACTGTTTTAAGAGAGTCTGGGTTTAAAAAGTCTTTGAAGCTCTTTTCTTTATCAGCAAAAGGGTTTGGAACAGTGAAAAGGCGATCATAGAGATTGATTTTAACAGGAACATTCTCGGTGGCTGAAACCCAGTGAATAATTCCCTTCACCTTTTTCATTCCCTCAGGAGTCACTCCTCCAAAGCTGTCTTTATGATAAGAACAGCGAAGTTCAGTGATCTCACCTTGATCATCTTTGATAACTTCATCACACGTAATGACATAGGCGTAACGAAGTCTGACACTTTTTCCAGGAGAGAGTCTGAAATATTTCTTTGGTGGATCCTCCATAAAGTCATCACGGTCAATATAGATTTCTTTTGTAAAGGGAACTTTTCTTGAACCAAAACTTTCATCCTTTGGATGAAAGGCACAGTCAATCTCATGAACCTCATCTTCAGGATAATTTGTAATCACAACTTTTAACGGGTTTACAACACCAAAAACACGAGGAGAAATTTTTCCTAAGTCTTCTCGAACCGCATGCTCTAAAGTGCTAAGAGTGATAATACTATCTTTTTTGGTGACCCCAACAGCATGAGCAAAGTTTCGAATCGCTGTAGGAGTCACCCCTCTTCTTCTTAAGCCCCTAACAGTAGGCATTCGAGGGTCGTCCCAGCCCGAAACAATTCCCTCATTCACCATTTGAAGAAGATAGCGTTTTCCCATGACCGTAAAATCAAGCTTAAGTTTGGCAAACTCAATTTGCTGCGGCTTTCGCTCCATCTCACATTCGTTTATAACCCAATTATAAAGTGGTCTATGATCTTCAAACTCAAGTGTACAGATAGAATGAGTAATTCCCTCAATGGCATCAGAAAGACAGTGAGTAAAATCGTACATGGGATAGATTGGCCATTTGTCACCGGTTCTTTGATGATGGACTTTTCGAATCCGATAAAGAATGGGATCCCTCATTTTAATATTTGGGGAACCCATATCAATCTTCGCTCGAAGACTATATTTCCCCTCTTCAAACTCTCCCTCACGCATACGTTTAAAGAGATCAATATTTTCCTCAATTGGTCTGTCTCGCCAAGGACTTGGCTTTCCAGGCTCTTTTAAAGTTCCTCGATACTCTCGCATTTGTTCTGCTGTAAGCTCACAAACAAAGGCCTTATCTTTTTTTATTAGCTCTACTGCCAGATCATAAAGCTTTTCAAAATAATCTGAAGCGAAGTAAAGATGGTTTTCGTAATCAGCACCAAGCCACTTAACATCTTCTTTGATGGCCTCTACATACTTCTCATCTTCTTTTTCTGGATTGGTGTCATCAAAACGAAGGTGAAACCGACCATTATAGTCCTCTGCTAATGAGTGGTTCAGAATAATAGACTTTGAGTGTCCGATATGAAGAAAACCATTGGGCTCAGGTGGAAACCGAGTGACAACCTGGCCATCATTTTTTCCATTTTGAATATCAGTTTCAATGATATTTTTAATGAAATGAGAAGCTTTAACCGCTTCTGGGCCCTCTGAGCTTTTTTCTTTATTTTTGTCCGTATCAGTCACTGTTTTTCATCTCCAAATGATTGATAAAATTAATAGCTCCTATCATACAGCGCTCTTGAAACCCTGACTATACTATTTCCCAAAATCACAGTGCGTTATTAAAGACTCAAAGGCTATGAATTTATGCCAATGATTATTATAATCAATCTAAGAATTTTCTTTTTTTAAAGGACTTAAGCTCATGCTTTCAAATAACAAAAAATTAAAGCCTACTTACCTTCTTTTCCTGGCATTTAGTCTTGGGTTTATAGGTTGTAAATCCACTCCAAAGCATGTGAAGCATCTCAAACTTTCAGAAACTTTCTGCCAGGATGTCCTTGGGAAAGATTCAGAAAAAACCTTCACTGAATCTCGTTACAAAAGACTTTTCTCTGAAGATTATCGAAACCATCTTTCCTACTCAAAAATGCAGGCCACAAGTCAAGGCCTAAAAGAGCTCTTCGGGTATTGCCTTAAAGTTGAAGACGTTACAACTCAAGGCGCAATCACAATTCTCACATCTCAAAATAAAAAGGTTCAACTCACTCTCACCACTGATGGAAATGCGAAGTCCATCACCTCTTTTAACTACCATCGCCATAGTGAAGCAGATAACTCCTTAATGAAAAAGGCCAATTTTATTTGCTCTCAAATTAAAGCAAATCCAAGTTTTAACTATGAAGAACACTTTGGAGAGAACTTTCGAAAGGCGATTCCAAAAAGTCGCTTAGTTGGAATTTTAAAAAGCCTGCATAAGCAATATGGAAATTGTAAGCAGATCGAAAAAGAAAAAGATGAACTTGTGAAAGAATTCTATACCGAGCATAAAAATGAGAAAAAGCTTCATTTTAACATTGCTCTTGAAAATGAAGGTCAAAGGCCATTAATAAGCTCTCTTCTCTATCGAGGAGAAAAGCTTCAAATTAAAGAACTTAAAAGCGCAAGAGATATTAAAAACGAGCTCAAAAAGATCTCGGGCAAAACAAGTCTTCTTTTAATGGATGAAAACGAAAAAGTGATCATTAAACATAATCATGAGGCCATTACACCACTTGGTTCTGTTTTTAAACTTTTTGTTCTTGAGGCATTAGCTGAAGAAATTAAGCAAGGGAGAATTTCTTGGGATGATCAGATCAAGATTGAAAATTCTTTTAAATCTCTCCCATCTGGGATTATGCAAAACTATAAAAAAGGAAAAAAAGTCACGGTCTTCGATGCCGCTGAGAAAATGCTTAGTATCTCTGACAATACCGCGACTGATCACCTCATCGAGCTTATTGGAAAAAGAAAAATCGAAAAGCACATTGCAGGCCTTCCCTTTGTGAAAAACAAACAAGGACTCACTCCTTTTCTTAAAACCAGAGAGCTTTTTTTAGTTCGAGCTTTTTGGGATGAGCAAACGACAAGTGCCTATGCTAAATCGAGCGCAACTAAAAGAAGAATGATGCTGGCTAATCTTAAAACGAAAATCTCCAATAAATCACTCATGGATAAACTCAGTACTTGGTCAAGTCCCCGCAGTATCTACGATATTGAGTGGTTTTCAACACCACTAGAAGTCTGTCAGCTTCTGGTTCACTTAAACAAAAGAAATAATGAAAAAATAAACCAAGTCCTAAGTCCTAACTCCTCTCAAAATGAGGATGTCCCTTATGTTGCTTACAAAGGGGGAAGTGAGCCTGGAGTTCTCCAGCAAAGTTACTTGATCAAAAATAAAAATAAACCGGCTCAATGCCTCTATGTTGGTAATACTAAAAAAGATTCAAAGATTGTTCAAAACGAGGTTTTAGGATTTTCTCAGTCTGTTCTTAAATGGGCGCTAAAAAACTAGAAATAACAGAGGCTATTCATTTAAAACAGAAATGGCCGTGTAATCTCCAACAATCGGCAGATCACGAATTGTCAGCTCGACTTTGACAAAACCAAGAGATGCGACAGTTGGGTGGTAATAGAAAATTCCCTGCCATTCATTATCATGAGGCTTAACCAGGACTTTATAACAATCAGAAAACCCTTCAGCATCCTCCATTCCTAAGAATGTCATCGTCGCCTTTTCATGTTTCATGATCTTTTGGTCTCGAAGATTCATATAGCCGTCTTCAACGGTCATATCTTCAGGCAACAATTGATCAATTTGTCCTTGCCTGTCTTTCTTTGGAAGAGGGACTAAAATCTTTGGCCTTATCTTATAACGAATATGCGCCATGACCTTCCCTTCTTCTCGGGGAGTCCACGAAAGTTTAATTCTTCCAGATTTATGAAGTTTTCCTCTGAGGATTTTATGAGTAATAACATTACTCTCATCCCATTTCGGTCCTGTGTCTTTATCAGCACCGGTATCGACTTGGTGATCACTTGCTAACGCAAAGTTTAATAGAGAAAAGAAAACAAATAGACACCCTAATCCTAAAGCCTTGGATTTCATTTAACGCCCCTGTGAAATTTTTTGGACGTTATTATGAAAGCGAAATACTCAAACGATGACTAGACCAACAGCGTTATTACTTTGAAACTAAGTCAGCTTCTTGGACATTCTTGAGCCCATTAGTTGGCAAGAAAAAAAAGTGTAACAATTGATAGGAATAATAACTTCAAGGCCGGCTCCTTTCTTTTCAACTTCCCTATTCAGTCATCAATTCAATGTGAACCTGTGGTCAATTGTGTCTAGGTTTTGAGAGAGTAGGACTATATACTGAAAACGGCTGAGTTTTCAGGCTTTCACTGAGCAGCAAAAGTGTCCAGCGGACAGTTTTGATGACCAGGGAATCTCTTAAAGCGTCAGCGCTCGGTCTTTCGAAGTCCCTTTAATTGAAACTTAAACCAGTAGGACTATATTGAATAAGTTAATCCAAGAAGCTAAAACTATACTCAGGCAAAATGACCAGGGTCGTTATACAGTCCCCTCGAAAAAACTCTATCCCCATATGTGGGCCTGGGACAGTGTCTTTGCCTCAATGGGCTGGGCCCATATCGATATTGCTCGAGCTCAAACAGAACTTGAAGCTCACCTTGACACAGCCTGGGAAAACGGAATGATTCCACATATTGTTTTTAACCAAAAATATATCGCT
>JBMYPC010000008.1:0-41443 GCA_049599895.1 Bacteriovoracaceae bacterium
CGGGAGAGTATGTTTTTGGTAAAAAACCAGCTGATTTTCTCGCTGAAAACTATCATTACATTCCCAAAGGCGGGAAGGTTTTAGATGTCGGAATGGGGGAAGGAAGAAATGCCGTTTACCTGGCTCGCAAAGGTTATAAAGTTACTGGGGTTGATATCAGTTCTGTTGCGATTCGAAAGGCCAACACTTTGGCGAATGAATATGGCGTTAAGATTGAAGCCGTGACTTCTTCGATGCAAAAGTTCAAAGCAGACAAAGAGAGTTTTGATTGCATTATAAATTTTTACTATGTTGATCGAAAATTAAATAAGAAGCTCGTTGAGCTTCTTAAACCCAGTGGAATTCTTATTTATGAATCTCACACTGATAATCAAAGAAAGGTTAAAGGAAGTGAGCATTATGAAAGAAGATATCTCTTAAGACCTGGAGAGTTACTGGGATTGTTCCCCAGACTAAAAATTCTTAAGTACCAAGAGCCACTTCATGAAGAGAACTTTATTACGAGTATCATTCTCCAAAAACCTGAATGAGAGATCGAAAATAATTTTTCACGCAAAAACTTTGTTTTTAGATAGAATAGAACTATGAAACAGGTTCTTTTATTAACTTCATTACTTTTTTCATCAGCTCTTTTGGCCTCGAAAAATAGTAGGCTTGGTTATTTCTCCGGAAGAGTTTCAAAAGTAAACCAAGAGGCTGGCCTTGTTCGCCTAAAAGTTGAGTTTGGCAATCAGCGATATCTTAACATTAATGATGAGGTTGAATTTCTCAGACATTCAACAAACGAAAAGTCTTGTAAGGGATATATCAAAGGTAGGACCGCAGATTACATCCTTGTTCGAATTCCTAGCTACAGACGTTGTCGAGATCTCCTTTATTTAGGCAATGGTGCTTATATTCGACTCTATAGTGATGATCTTGCGAATAATCTTCGCATGGGAAAAGAGTTGATGCGCATATTAGTGAAGAAACATATGGCCCTTACCGCCAAAGAGCGAAGAATCAAAAAACAGCTCGAACAACATATCGAAAAAATAAACGCAGTGAATAAAAGATATCAAGTTCTTCGCGAAAAACTTGAAAATGAGTGGAGAAGTGAGATTCAGTCTCTTGAAGAAGATCAGTCTATCGTATTAAATGAGTACAAAGAAATCCGAATGCAGAAAGATGAGTTAAATCAAAAACTTGAAGTCTATAAGTTGGAGTCCACAAACCTTGTTGAAGACCGTTGGGCACTCGATCCTTCTCACTATTTTAGAAAGTGATGCTAATGACACGCAGCTTTGGCATACTTGACCTTTTAAATTCGTAAAAGATTAACTACAATACCAGCCTCAAATTGCGTCCCCGAGATGGGCCTGAACAAATTTGCTACAAACTTACTGGCTTAGAGCTAAGGAGAAAATAAAATGATGAACAGAGTAATAGTCGCTATTTTTTGTCTATTCCTGGCAGGGCAAGTTGCTGTTGCTGCTCCAAAGAAAACAGGAACTTTTTACTTTAACCTTGGTCAAGGGCCGACAACTCTTAATCCACTTTCTTCAACTGATTACTATGCTTCTCAAGTTCAGGGTCAGATTCTTGAGGGTCTACTCGATAGAGACATTAACACTTACGAGTGGCAGCCAGCTCTTGCTGAGAAATGGGAAATTGCAAAAGATGGCAAGTCCTACTTTTTTACAATTAGAGATGGTGTGAAGTGGCATGATGGAAAACCTCTAACAGTTGAAGACGTAAAGTTCTCATTCGATGCTATCGTTCATCCAGAAAATAAATATAAGACTGCTCACATGAAGCCTTATTATGAAAACATTGCAAGTGCTGAAATTGTTGATAAGAAAACTGTAAAGTTCACAGTCAAAAAAGTTTATTTCAGAAACTTTGATGTTGTCGCTGGTCTAACAATTGTTCCAAGGCACCTTTATGAGAACCCATCAAAGAAACAACTTAAAAAACTTAATAAGACCCTTATTGGTACTGGCGCTTACATGCTTGATAAGTACAAAAGAGGAAAGAGTTTAAGTCTTAAGGCCAACCCAAACTGGTGGGGACTTAAGGATGCTGATCAAGCAAAGAAGAATAACTTCAAAAAAGTCTTAATGAGATTCATTAAGGATCCTACAATTGCGATTACAAGAGCGGAAAAAGGTGATCTTGATTTTATCAGCCTAACTTCAGAAGACTATGTTAAGAAAACTGGTGGAGCGAAGTGGGGAAAAGAAATCAATAAGTTTAAAGTACAAAACAAAGCTCCAAGAGGTTACGGGTACATTGGCTGGAACCTTACAAGTCCTAAGTTTAAATCTGTTAAAACAAGAAAAGCTCTTTATCACCTCATTAATAGAGAGCTTATGATTGAGAAGTTTCGTTTTGGGTACTCACTTCCAGCGACAGGGCCTCTCTATCAGCAAAGTGAATATGCTAATAAAAAAGTTAAGCCAGTAGAGTTCAATCCAAAGAAAGCTCTTAAGCTTCTTAGAGAGGACGGTTGGAAAGTCGATCCAAAGGATAACATCTTGGTTAAAACCATCGATGGAAAGAAGGTGAAATTTACTTTCACTATTCTTGAGCCTAGGCAAGACTTCATGAAATACCTTACGATTTTTAAAGAAGATGCGAAAAAAGCAGGTGTTGATATCAGCCTTAAGTATGTTGAATGGAACACATTCATTAAGCTTCTTGATGAAGGAAAGTTCGATGCCGTAAGACTTGGTTGGAGTGCTGGTTCTCCGGAGTGGGATCCAAAGCAAATTTGGCACTCAAGCTCTATGAAGGGTGGATCAAACTACATCAGTTACTCAAACCCAAAAGTTGATAAGCTTATTGATCAAGCTCGAGTGACTGTTGATAAAAAGAAAAGAACGGCAATGCTTAAGAAAGTTTATAAGATGATCGCTGACGATGCACCTTACGCCTTTTTATTCAATGACAAGTACACTTTCTACGCTAACAGAAAGAGAATCCAAAAAGAAAAAGACACTTATAACTATGGAATTGGAACTGACCACTGGTGGGTAACGAAGTAGTCTTAAGACAAAGGTAACGATTTGTTTCAGTACATAATAAGAAGACTTTTAGCGATGATCCCAACACTGTTTGGGGTCACTATCGTTGTATTTTTTATCATTAACCTGGCTCCGGGAAGCCCCGTTGAGCAAAAAATTCAGCAATTAAAATTTGGTGGAATGGGCGAGGCTTCAGTTGGAGTTGATGCCGGAAATGATAAAGACAATGCTGTTTCAGAGGAAGTGATTGAAGCTTTAAAGAAACAGTATGGTTTTGATAAGCCAGTGCATATTCGTTATGTCATTTGGCTTAAAAATTTAATGGTTCTCGACTTTGGCGAATCCTTTACTTATGAGGAACCAACATTAGACGTCATTATAAGTAAGATGCCTGTGTCACTTCAATTTGGGATCGTTTCATTAATACTGACTTATATTGTCTGTATTCCTCTCGGAGTTTTTAAGGCAATTAAAAATGGCAGCAAATTTGATGTTTCTTCAAGTTTTATTCTCTCGGCGATGTACGCTGTTCCGGGCTTTATGCTTGGGATTGTTTTGATTGTTTTCTTTGCTGGGGGGGCATTTATTGAGTGGTTTCCAGTTGGGGAGTTATATTCAGATCAATATGATGAATTAACCACGTGGGGGAAAATTTTAGATCGTATTCATCATTTTATCCTTCCCCTTATTTGTTATATGATCTCAAGTTTTACAGTTTTAACAATTCTTATGAAGAATTCGATTCTAGATGTGATCTCAAGAGATTACATTAGAACAGCGAGGGCCAAAGGATTGTCTGAAAAAGTTGTTTATCTAAAGCATGCTTTGAGAAATGCTTTAATTCCGATTGTGACAGGGATAGGGAATTTTTTAACAGTCTTCTTTGCAGGCTCACTTTTAATAGAGCTTATTTTTCAACTCGATGGAATGGGCCTTCTTGGTTACCAAGCAGTCTTAGAGAGAGATTATAATGTCATTATGGGGCTTATTTTTATTCAAAGTGTTTTAATGTTGTTGGGAAATCTTATTTCCGATATTGCTTATATTATTGTTGATCCAAGGATAGATTTCTCGTGATTGAAAAGTACCTGATTAAAAATGACCTTACTTTAAAAAGGTGGAGAAGATTTAAAAGAAGAAGAGCTTCGGCTGTGGCGGTTTGCCTTCTTATTTTCATGACGGTGATGTCTTTTATTGCACCTTTGTTGGCCAATAGTAAGCCTCTCTATCTTTCTTATCAAAACAAGACTTATTTTCCTATTTTTGTGGATTACGCTCCCAAGGAGTTTGGAATTACTGATATCCTTTATGTGGACTATCGAGAACTTGATTATACTGAAAATGACACTGTCATTTGGCCCATTATTAAATGGGATCCCTATGAGAGTAATAAGAATGTTGAGAGTTATCCAGCTCCTCCATCATCAAAGAACTTATTAGGAACAGATGATCGAGGAAGAGATGTTCTCACTCGAATTATTTATGGTTTTAAGCCGAGTATCATCTATGCCTTTTCTGTGTGGATCATTACGACTGTTTTAGGAATTATTGCCGGTGGAATTATGGGCTACTTTGGAGGCAAGGTCGATTTGGTAGGGCAAAGAGTGGTTGAGGTTTTGAGTACCGTCCCTCAGTTTTTCCTTTTGATTATCCTCATTTCAATTTTCACCCCATCACTTTTGATGCTGATTTGTGTTTCATGTCTATTCTCTTGGATTGGGATCAGTTATTTTGTGAGAGGTGAATTTTTAAAAAATAGAAAAAGAGAGTTTGTTGAAGCTGCGAAAAGTATGGGAGCGAGTACTCCATCAATTATTTTCAAGCATATTCTTCCTAATTCTTTAAATCCAGTGATTACCTTTGCACCTTTTGCAATTGCGATGAATATTTTAGGGCTTGCAAGTCTCGACTTCCTTGGCTTTGGTCTTGAAGTTCCAACGCCAAGTTGGGGGGAGCTGATTAGTCAGGCACAGAAATATTACACAATTGCTTGGTGGCTAGCAGTCTATCCATTTATAGCCTTATTTACGACATTGACGTTGCTGAATCTCATTGGTGATGGGGTAAGAGATGCAATGGATCCAAATATGGTTTAGGCCATTATTTCTTTTTATTGGACTTGGTTTTTTTGCTGAAGGTTTCTGCATCGAGAAGGGACCTCGTATTGCTTCGGCTTCACCTGCAACCACAGAGTTTCTCTATTATTTTAACTTAGAGAAATTGCTTGTTGGTAGAACTCAGTTTGATGAATATCCAAAAGAAGTAAAAGATATTCCTATTATTGGATCTCCTTATAATTTTGACTTTGAAAAAGCACTCAAGAGCAAAGTTCAATTGGTGATAGGTCCAAGGACAAGCTTGGTTCAATTTAAAACCAAACTCAAGCAACTCAATATTGAGTATTTTGAGCTGTCGGCTAGAAACTTTGAAGATTATTTGGATTCTCTTAAAAAGCTTTTATCTCGCTTGAGTTTAAGTCGTGAAAAGAGTTTTAAGCAATTAAAAGCAAGGGTGAAGAGAGTCGTTGGCCCCTGGAATAAGAAAAAGTCTATTTATCTTCATAGTCTCTCCAGGGATATTCGAGGACAACTAAAGGGAGCTTATGTTGCAACGACAGAGTCTTTGTATGGAGACCTTTTAAATCATTTCTCCCTTTTTAATCCTGTTGTGCAAAAGCATAGTGAGTCTGTTTATATCGATAGGGAAGGTCTTATTAAAATTAAACCGGAAATTATTATTTATAATCAGAAAACAGACTTGAATGATGTTTTAAGTGAAGTCTATAAAGACAAGATCTTTATTAATCTTAAAGAATCATCCTTTGAGATACCGGGACCTCGGTTTTTTGAAATTTTTCCATCTTTAGAAAAGAAGTTAAGAAATGCTTTCTCTCAGTAATTTAAACTATCAAGTAGGGAAGTTTTCTCTTGGGCCCATTAATCTTGAGCTTCAATCGAATGTCGCTTACGGCCTTTGCGGGGCCAATGGAGTTGGAAAGTCTACTCTCTTAAGAATTCTCTCAGGTGTTTTGAAAGCAGATACAGGAGAAATTTATTACCATAAAAAAACGATCGCTCCTCACGACATTTTTTATATCCCTCAAATCTTTTATTGTGAGAACTCATATCTTTTAGTCTCAGAGTTTTTAGATGATATTTTAACCTATCGAGAGAGAAATAAAGATGATCGTTTCACAGAACTCTCAGATAAAATGAAAGTGACTCAACTTCTAGGCTCAAACTTAGCAGGGGTGAGTGGAGGAGAAAGTAAAAGACTTCTTTTATTTTTGGCTACTGTTCTTAAACCCAAGATTCTTCTTCTTGATGAATTTGAAGCTCACCTTGATCCTAAATATAAAGTTGAACTTTCGAGTTTTCTCCATGATCTAAAAAGAGATTCTCTTGTAATCAGTGCCACTCACGATAAAGAACATATTAAAGAGTATTGTGATGAAATTCTCTACCTTAAAGATGATAGAATCCATGGACCAGTAAAGAAAGATGTCTTTTTTGAAAAGCATATGTTTGAGGAGATTTATGAAATCTAGGGGGCTCCTTTTTCTTTCAATTCTTTTGGGACTAGGTCTTAATATCTACTCTAAAGATTTCCTTGACCCAGAGTTTCGAAATTCAATCTTTTGGACTCTTCGTTTTCCAAGTACTCTTTATGCTTTCTTTGTAGGAGGAGCTCTTTCTTTGGTAGGGTTGAATTATCAGTATCTTTTTCGGAACAATCTCGCTTCTCCCTACACTCTTGGAGTTGCTTCTGTTTCAGCGTTGGGAGCATCATGTTTTGCTGTCTTGTCACACTTCTCTCCTGATTTATTTTGGGGACTTCATTATCTGATTTCATTTTCCTTTTGTTTTATGGCCTCAATATTTCTTTATTTTCTCTACAAGAAAGTTTTGAGAGGGAGTATGACTCATCTTCTTCTTTCGGGAGTGACACTTTCTTTGATAGCTTCTTCTTTAATCGTTTTTTCACAATTCATCATAGGTAATCGTGACGGACATGAGCTTATGGTTTCTCTAATGGGAAATATTAGTGCAGTAGGATATCTGACTCCCGGAATCCTCATCGTTTTAACTTTCTTTTATCTTTTTAGCCTTAAGAAAAACCTTAGATCTCTCAGACTCCATTCTGTGAATGATGAGATTTCAAGTCTTCTTGGGGTCGATAAGAATCAAGTGGTGAAAAAAAGTCTTTTTCTCCCCACACTTTTAATTTCATTTATTGTCGCAGATTGTGGGCCAATCGCCTTTGTGGGATTGATGGTTCCCCACATTGTAAAGGACTTCCTTAAAGCTTCTGCAAAAGATGAACTTGTTTCGATTTTTCTTTTTGGCGGTGCCTTTATGCTTTTTTGCCAGTTCTTTTCAAGAAGTCTTCTTCCGGAAGGACAAGTCCCCGTAGGAATTGTCACTTCGCTTATGGGTGGACTCTTTTTTCTCTATCTTTTAAGTTCAAAAAGATCTTCTAGCCATTCACTTTGATAAGTTTAATTTTAAGTTCCTTCTTCTTGCCATCGCGAAGAACAGTTACTTTAACCTTGTCGCCAACTTTGTAGCTACCAAGAACATTGTAAATATCATCAAAGTTTTTAATACTTTTATCGTCGATGGCAATGATGACATCTCCTAGATGATAGCGACCATTCTTTTTACTTCGTTTGATCCCTTGTAGACCGGCTTTAGCAGCAGGGCTTCCTGGTTGAACTGCTTTGATGGCAAGTCCCGTCTCAATTCCAAAGTAGTCATAGTAGGCTCTTTCGAGAGGGCGAACGCCAAGTCCTGGCTGAGTCACCTTTCCATGTTTAATTAATTGAGGAACAATTCTTTTGATCGTATCTACGGGGACGGCAAAACCAACTCCAGCACTACTTCCTGAGTTTGAATAAATCATGGTGTTGACTCCGATGAGCCTTCCCCTTGAATCGAGAAGAGGCCCACCGGAGTTTCCAGGGTTGATAGATGTATCAGTTTGAATCATTCCGTATATCTTAACTTTGGCAAAGCCCTGAATCTTTCGGTCAAGGGCTGAAATAACCCCTGTTGTAAGAGTGTGATCAAGTCCAAATGGGTTTCCAATAGCAAGGGCCTTTTGACCAACTTGGAGTTTTGAGGAGCTACCCACTTCCACAGGCTTAATATCCTTTGGCTTTTTCTTAAGTTTTAAAACGGCTATATCTTTTGTTGGTTCCGCTCCAATGAGTTCTGCCGCGTATTCATTTTGATCTTTATGAAATCTTACAAGAAATTGATCACCATTAGCGACAACGTGATAATTAGTAACAATATGGCCATCCTTACTCCAGACAAACCCAGATCCCGCACCAGCAGGGATTTCAATGGCATCATCGAGGAACCAACCACGTCTTCTTCTTGCAATTTGAATATTGGAAATATGAACAACCGATTTAACAGAATTCTGAAAAACACTAACAGTATTTTTTTCATCTTCTAAAAGAAGATCTGAAGCAAAGGTGTCTTCCATGGGAAATGCTAGTAATAGGGCAAGAAATAGGGTTCCAACGATCTTCAATTTAAGCCTCCTACTGTTAACAAATCAATACACTTTTGCCGCGTGGCGTTTGGTTATTCTTAACACGTTAAGTGTATACTAATTGAATAATAACAACCATCTAGAGGTAGTTTTATCAAATCTTTTTCTGCCTTGAATGAGCAGGGAGACAAAAGATTGTCAAAAAACTGTCATAACTGAAGATTTTGAATGGATATACAATACTTTAATCGTGAAAAAGATAGCCTTGAAGACGAAAAAGTCTATGGAGGAAAGGCTGTCGACTGGCTCTATTCTTCAAAAGTGGGAAGTGCCCTTAATAATTTAATTACCCAGCCATTTGTCAGTCAGCTTTATGGAGCTTATCAAGATTCGGGGGTTAGTAAGAAAAAGATAAGACCTTTTTTAAAACAATTCGGTATTGATATTTCAGAATTTAAAAACAATGGAACAGAAGACTTTTACGACTCTTTCAACGACTTTTTTATTCGTGAATTTAGAGAAGGAGCAAGAGAGTTTGCTCAAAAGCCTTCTGATATGCCAGCCCCTTGTGAGGCGAGATATCTTGGCTTTACTAAAATGTCTTCCCTAAATCCTATTAGAGTGAAGAAAGCTTTTCTTAAGCCAAAAGAAATTGTTGGTAATGCCGAATATGCTGAATACTTTCGCGATGGCCCAGCCTATATTGCAAGGCTCTGTCCGGTTGATTATCACCGTTTTCATTTTCCTGATGATGGGAGAGTGATTGAAAGCTACAGGGTTCATGGTGTCCTGGATTCGGTCAATCCTCTTGCTCTTGGAAAAAAGAGTGATCTTTTCTTTGAAAATGAAAGACATGTGACAATTTTAGAGACTAAGAATTTTGGAAAAATTGCTTATATTGAAGTTGGCGCAGTCTGTGTTGGAAAGATTGTGCAAAGCTATCATGGTAATCAGTTCCTCCGTGGACAAGAAAAAGGTTATTTCAAATTTGGTGGCTCCACTGTAATTGTCTTTGGCGAGAAGGGAAAGTGGGCCCCATCTGAAGATATTCTCAAGCACTCAAGTGAAGGGCGGGAAGTCTATCTCAAGCTTGGTGATGTCGTCGCTCAAAAAATCTAAAAACCTAAGACTGGATTTCAAGTTTTACAAGATAATGATCTGAAGGATAGATGCCATCTTTTTGAGATTGATCAAGAACAATACTTTTGGCATTAAGCTTTTTATCGATGAGAATCCAGTCGATTCGTTTACCGTTTTCAAGTGGCCCTTCGAATTTGTGGTGACTACTTTGCTCTGTATGACCAAAGTCCTCCCAAGGGTCGTTAAGAAAATGGATTCCTTTAAGAAGATCTTTTCTGACAATACTTTGTGGGCAATCATTAAAATCTCCCATGATGAGAAGGTGATCATTGTCATTTAAAAGAGATTTAACTTCTTTAGCTAAAACATTAACTTGTGCCGTTCTTGTTTCTTGTTTTACGTGATCGAGATGAACATTCACTATAAAAAAGGTTTGATTTGAAGTTCTGAGTCTTGCCCAGGTACAGAGTCTCGGAAAAGCGCTATCAAATGATTTACTTCCGGGAACATGAGGAGTCTCTGAAAGCCAAATGTCTCCAGATGAATCGAGTTTAAATTTTTTTTCGTTGAAAAAAATTGTGGGATACATTCTTTCAGTTATCCATTCTCGGTGCTGATCAATAATACTTAAATGGCTTAGCTTTGATTCAAGATTTCTGATTTGAGGTTCTCGACCTTCTTGTGTTCCTAAAAGATCTGTTTGAAAGTCATCAATGAGGCTGACGAGAACCGAAGATCTTTTTTCCCAGGGATAAGCTTCTCCTTGGCTTTCAAAAAGAATGTTTGAGCTTACAATTTTAAGAACTTCATCGGATTTCATGGTTTGGTTATTATACTTCAAAAGCAGGTCTGAAAAAAACTTAAAGCTTAGGAATTTAAGACCTGTACCAGTTCATTCCAGTGTTAACTCATTGAAATCTCCTTTTGTGCAAGGAGTCATTGAATGGTCTAGGCTTTGCTCATTAATGGCATGGGAGGTTGTTATGAATTTACAAGATGAAGTGCTTTTAGAATTTAAGAAATTTTACCCCGGTTTAACTTTGGCCCAGCAAGCAGAAGTTACGGGAATTCAAGTGACCAGGATGTTTCGACTTAACAATGGAAGTGAGATGAAGCTGACTGAATTTGAAAAGTTTAAAACTGCAATAAAGAGCATTCAAAAGAAAAAAAATCTTTTTGATTGGAATGAAAAGCTTAAAGGATTTTGCAATGAACACAAGCCTTTATTTGAAGGATGGCAGCGTTGGGGACAATACAGAAGTCTGGGTTATTAGGAGGTTCGTGTGAGTAATTTATTGTTTATTGAAAGATATGTTTTAGAGTGCATAAGATTTGAAACTTTAAGTCTTAATGAAATTCATCGAAGGACAGGGCTTAATCGTGAAGTTTTAAAGAATGTTCTTATTAATTTGAAAGGATTTGAAGTAATTCTTTATCAAGAGGGAAGATATCGCATTAATCTCGACAATCCCGAAAGGTGGCGAAAGAAACTTCATTCCAATGAAGCATTAAGAAAAGAGACTGAAGATTTATTCTCTCAACTTGCGAAGGAATACTTTAAAGATAAAGATGCCGACAAGATTGTCGATTTAAGTGTTCAAAAAGCAGAATTAGATGAATTTGAGATGAAAATTTTAAGCTCTCATCTCAAAACACTAAAAGATTTTTTTAATAATTTGAAGTACAGCAAAAAGCCCAAGAAAAACGTAAAAAAGCACGTTTTTTTATGGGCATCATCTGATTATGAAAAATTAGTAAAAGCTTCGCTAAGTTTCTAAGGTCGCCGTAGTCAGTTACTGTCGGAACTGTCCGACAGTAACGGCTCATCCGATTATCAGTCGCAGGCACGGACTGCCCCGACCGCAACAGAGTCTGTTCGTGATATCAAAACAGATCGTTATTAAATTCCTTAACCGCTTTAATAAGCGCAACACTTTGAACAGTATCAGCAATATAAAGATTGGCGTGAACATTAACGTCATCGACTAGAAAGATATTAACGTTTGCTTCACCACCAATCTTTCCAACGAGACCGCCAAGAAGACCTGCTCCAAGCTCTCCTCCAAACCAAGTACTAAACTTGGCCTTTTCCTCAGGAGCTGTTTGCTTAATTGTAAAGTTCTTCTTATTAGGAACGATATGAAGGAGTTGTTGGTAGTATTGTGAATGAGCAAGGTTGGCGACAACTCCAACTCTTTTATAGTTTGCGACATTGATATTGGCCCCAGATTGATCGAGGTCATAAGTCGTATCATCTGCTTGAGTCATTGATCGAACAAGAGCCGATGTTGCTTCATAAGTTGTATCGTTAGAATTGAGATTCTTAACCCATAAACTCATGACTGATTCAATATCTTCAGAAGTCATTTCGTCGACTGAACTTGGATCAAACTGAAGATCAAGCTTTTCGTTAAGTTCAATATATTTTCCTTTAAGAGCCGATCTGATGTCACTCATGTGAGATTCGTTCTTGTAGTCAACTCTTTGAAGAGTTTCTCTTTTTTCTCTGGCATTATTGTGAAGAGATTGACGGAGTCTTCTTTGAAATTCTCCAATGGGATTAACGAGTTTCCAAAGAACACTTGCTCCAATCTTTAATTTTAAACTGTCCATTTCTTCAGGAAGTGAGCCTGTTATGGCAATGCCTGAGTTCCATTCATCAAGGAGGTCTTGAGCTGAAAGAGTGGTAACGGAAGGAAAATTTGTCCAAAGAAAAGCGGCTGGGTCATAGGGAAGAGTTAATCTAAGAGTTCCAGAGCTATAAGAAATTTGAGGGGATTCTAATTCGCTTTCAAAGTCGGCGCAGATTTCAACAGAGTTTACAAAATAAAGCCCATACTTTTCAGTCATTGTAGACTTTGCAAAAGAGTGAAGAAAATCTGCAATGGACTCAACCTGTCTTTTTAGACTTTTATAGATGCCTTTTGAAATATTTTTATCTGAATAAATATTGAATGAAGAATTATCAAAAAAACATTCTCCATAACCTGTGATAGAGATTTTGAAGCGCTCACTTAGTTTTGGTACATCTGTTATGGCATGAGAGTTAAGTTCTTCTTGATACCTCTTTTGAAAATCAGAAGCTGGCGGATAAGAAAGAGATTCATCTCGAAGATCAGAACTTTTTAAAATTTCGGTTGCGTAAAGATTAATCTTTTCAAGATAAAGATCATGATCTGATTTTTCTTCTTCTGCATAAACAGAGAAGGCAAGAAAGAGACTTAAAAAGATACGACTTGAAACTTTAAGATAAGCTTTCATTGAGGCCCTTTTTCAAAACCCCTATGAGCTTAATTAGGGGTTAGAGTTCGAGGTAAGATTCCACTTCTTTTTTAAGTTTCTTGAAGCGCTTACTCTCACTATCAACTTGAACACCATCTTCTTCAAAGAGAAAGAGAATGGCATCCCAAAGGTTTGTCGCCAGATCTTTTTCAATTGAGAAGGTTCTCGCCCAAGTATCGTAAGTCACATCATCATCGAAACCATTAATCTCGACTCTGATTTCATCTCTAAAAGGCAGTGAGGTGATATATTGAATGAACTTTGTTCTTTCAATGGCCTCGGCTACCATATTGAGATTGGTCCCTTCATCTGTTAGAGGCCCATTTTCCAGACGATATGCCTGAATAAAGTATGCTCTAAGTGCAAGAAATGCTTTGGCGGTGTGCTCGTAAAGCCCTTTGCTATAGATGTAAGTTCCTACGATTTGTTTAACCACGCTTTGGGGGGTGAATCCAGCGATGATCTGGAGGGCCGTAAGTTTTACAGCTTTATCCCGGTCAACTTCGTCGGAAGTCATTGTATTTCCTTCGCCGGCTTGGACCTGATCGATCTCCTTGAGCCAGGCATAAGTGATTTGCATAAGCTCTTCTGGAGTTGCTTCCTCAGCGAAGGCCTTCCCACCTGGCATCATTCCAATAGGGGGAAGGAGATATTGAGAATTGTGCTCATTGAGCATCTCTTCTTTTGCGAGCATGAGAATTTGTTGATGGACAGCTTGGTTGGTTGTTTCAATCTTATTGTTGGTTTGATCCATTCCATTAAGCATCTTATCCATTTGATTAGGCATATGCCTTGTGGCATCGAGAGCTTCCATAGGAGCACTACAACTTTGAAAAATTCCAAACGAGAGAATGATTAAAAGAGACTTCATATTTTATCCTTAATTTCTAATAAGTGTCGTGAACAAGGTCTTTTTTAAGGCCTTTGAGACTACTTTCAACTTTTCCAAGCCAGATTGCTGCAATATCTTTAAGAAAGCCATGAGGCCCAGTAATTGTCGTCACATTTCCTTTATTGTCATGATAGAGAACCACGTCTTGAGAGTTCGCTTCGTCCTTATAAGCAAAGATCCAAAGACTTTGACCCTTTTTTAAGTTTCCTCCAACCGTAGCGGCTGCGATAAACTTTTTATTGTGCTCAAGGCTTCGATCGACACCATTAAGTTTAAAGGCCTGGTTATAAGCACTTTTCATTTTGCTCGCAGAAACATTTCTTAAAAATGTCATTCCGATAGCAAGGCCGTCCATTGTTGAAACTGAAGCTAATGCTCCATCATCCGTTCTTGTGTATTCTCCCGGAGCAGTGACAAGAAGTTGGGCTGCATAAACACTAAAGCCAAATTTTGAACGAAGGCCTGATCCGACATTTTCCATTGTGATTTCAGTGCCATTATTTGTTTTTAGAGTTCCGGATTTCGAGATTGCGACTGACTTTACTGTTTTGACAGAATCGCTCGATAGATTCCATTCGAAGCTGTGGGCATTTGAAAAAGTTGCTAGGGAAATGAACATTAGTGTGACTAAAGCTTTCATAACTGACCCTCCATTAATAGCGTGATTCTCGTAATTTAAATTTCAAAAATTAAAGCATAGGAAGCTTAGATTAGAAACTAAGTTGGTCTGTCTTTTGAGGCATTTTTCAAAAGTGAAATCTCTAACTATACGATATAAGGAGCGAGGTCCTTTTTGATCGTTTCGGAGGAGACCTTTTTTCGCTCCGCGATGCTCTGGGTTTGGTCTTCGGCGATGCGTCCTACATTGAAGTATTGAGATTTTGGATGATTGAAGTAGAAACCTGAAACAGAGCTTGCTGGCCACATGGCAAGGTTTTCGGTCAGGCTCGCGCCAATGTTTTTCTCAACTTCCATTAACTTCCAGATTTGTAATTTATGGGTGTGATCAGGGCAGGCCGGATAACCTGGTGCTGGTCTAATTCCTTGATACTTTTCAGCGATAAGATCTTCATTGCTGAGATCTTCTGTTGCACCAAAGATACATTGAACTCTTGCTTCACGGTGCATATATTCAGCGAGGGCCTCAGCGAAGCGGTCCCCTAGGATTTTGACCATAATAGCTTGGTAGTCATCACCTTTTTCTTCAAACACTTTGGCATAGTCTTCGACATTGTGAATGCTCACGGCAAACATTCCAAGGTAGTCTTTAAGGCCACTTTCAGAACTTGCAATGAAATCAGCGAGGCAGAGATTGTAATCAGAGTTGGTGGTGAATTTATCTTGTTGACGTAAAAAAGAGAAAGAGTCGATTTCTTCTTGGTCATCTTCTTTAGAGTAAAGCTTTACATCCTCTGCTACAGAGTTTGCTGGGTAAAAGCCAATGATCGCCTTTGGTTTAAAGAGATTCTTTTCAATAATAGTCTCTAGAAGCTTTGAAGCATCATCTAAAAGCTTTTGAGCTTCAGTTCCGTGTTTTGGGTTTTTGAGAATTTGTGGATATTTTCCCTTTAATTCCCAGGCCCAAAAAAAAGGAGACCAATCAAAATAAGGAACAAGGTCTTTTAAACTAATATCATTATAGACTTTGGTTCCTAGAAATTCTGGCTTAAAGATTTGATCTTTATTCCATTTCATTGGATAAGGATTTTTTTGAGCTTCAGAAAAGGGAAGGAACTCGTCTTTTGAGCTTTTCTTTCCATAGGTATTTCGAAGTTTTTCTTGGTCATTTTTAAGAGTTTCAATATAGCTCTTCGAGCGTTCAACACTAAGAAGGTTAGAACAGACTTCAACAACTAAAGAGGCGTCTCCGACATGCTTAACAGCTCCTTTATAGTGAGGAGCAATTTTTAAAGCAGTATGGGCTTTAGAGGTTGTTGCTCCACCAACAAGAACGGGAATATCAATTCCAAGTCTCTCCATTTCTTTAACGTTATAAATCATTTCATCGAGAGAAGGAGTGATAAGTCCACTAAAGCCAACGAGATCAGCTCCAACTTCTTTAACTTTTTCGATAATCTTGTCAAATGAAACCATGACGCCCATGTCGATGACTTCATAACCATTGCAGGCGAGGACAACACCAACAATATTTTTTCCAATATCGTGAACGTCACCTTTAACCGTGGCGATTACAAATTTTCCTTGTGAGGTGCTACTGCCTTTTTCTTTAAGTTCTTCCATATAAGGCTCAAGATAGGCGACAGCCTTTTTCATCACTCGAGCACTTTTAACAACTTGAGGAAGAAACATTTTTCCCGCACCAAAGAGTTCGCCAACAACCTTCATCCCGTCCATTAAAGGACCTTCGATAACATTGAGAGGGACTTGAAGTTCAGCTCGGGCTTCTTCGGTATCACTTTCGATGTGATCAACAATACCGTGAACAAGAGCATATTTAATTCTTTCGTTATAAGTCCCTTCTCTCCAGGCGGTGTTATTTGCTTGCCTGGTTTTTTTCTTTTCCCCCTTAAACTGCTCTGCGAACTCAATCAATTCGTCCGTAGCATTGTCATTTCGATTAAGAAGGACATCTTCAACTTTTGTGAGAAGGTCTTTATTAATTTCTTCATAGACCTCGAGCATTCCGGCATTAACAATGGCCATATCAAGGCCAGCTTCAATAGCATGAAAAAGAAAAGAAGAGTGCATCGCCTCACGAACTCGATTGTTTCCTCGAAAAGAAAAACTAATATTACTTAAGCCCCCACTTGTAAGAGCTCCAGGGCAAACCTTTTTAATCTCGCGGACAGCTTCAATAAAGTTAACGGCATAGTTATTGTGCTCTTCAATTCCCGTTGCAACAGTCAGGATGTTCGGATCAAAGATAATGTCATGAGGATCAAAGCCGATTTTTTGAGTAAGAAGATCATAGGCCCTTTTACAGATTTGAACTTTATGGTCTTTTTCAGCTGCTTGGCCATTTTCATCAAAGGCCATAACTACAGCTGCGGCTCCATATTGCTTTAAAAGAGTGGCTTGTCTTAAAAACTCTTCTTCACCTTCTTTTAAGCTAATAGAATTAACAATGCATTTTCCTTGAACACATTGAAGTCCAGCTTCAAGAACAGACCATTTTGACGAGTCAATCATGATGGGGACTCGAGAGATGTCTGGCTCAGAGGCAAGAAGGTTTAAAAACTTCACCATACAGGCTTCAGAGTCGAGAAGTCCCTCATCAAAGTTGATGTCGATGATGTTGGCCCCGTTTTCAACTTGTTGTCTTGCAACCTTGAGGGCCTCTTCATAATTTTCTTCTTTAATAAGTCGAGCAAATTTTGGAGAACCTGTGACATTGGTTCTTTCTCCAACCATAAAAAAGTTTGCACCAGTTTCTTTTGAAATAACCAGAGGCTCCAAGCCTGAAAGAAAGGTTCCTTCTTTTTTATCGGGGATAGAACGAGGGGGAAGATCTTTTGTTTTTCTAACAATCGCACCAATATGATCAGGGGTTGTTCCACAACAACCTCCAACGAGATTGATAAATCCTGAACCTACAAAATCGTCCATATAATCAGACGTGCTTTCAGGAGTTTCATCATAGCCTGTATCACTTAAAGGATTAGGAAGTCCGGCGTTGGGATAACAAGAGACGGGGACATCAGCAATGGTGGAAAGCCTCTCAATATAAGGACGCATTTCATTGGCACCAAGGGCACAATTGATTCCAACTGAAAGAGGCTCTGCGTGTCTGACAGAGTACCAAAAGGCATCAACTGTCTGCCCTGAAAGAGTTCTTCCTGAGCTATCTGTAATTGTCACAGAAAGCATAAGAGGCAGCTTTTCATCTCTTTCAGTTTCGAGCCGTTTTACAGCAAAGATCGCAGCTTTAAGATTTAAAGTATCAAAGACTGTCTCGGCTAAGAGGATGTCTGCACCTGCTTCCATCAAGGCTTTAGCCTGTTCATAATAAGCCTCTTCAAGTTGATTGAAAGAGACTGCACGATATTCGGGACGATTCACATCAGGAGAGAGGGAGGCGGTGACATTGGTTGGACCAATGGCCCCAGCGACGAAGCATCTTCTTCCTGGATATTTTTTTTCAATCGTTTCACAGGCTTTTTTAGCAATCTTTACAGATTCAGTGTTAATTCGAGCGGCGTAGTCCTGAAGGTCATAATCTTTTTGTGCAATGGAAGTCCCACTAAAAGTATTCGTTTCAACAATGTCAGCACCAGATTCAAGGTATTGCTCGTGAATCTCTTGAATGACTTCAGGCTTTGTCAGACTTAAAAGATCGTTATTGCCTTTTAAGTCGATATGATGATCTTTAAACTCTTCTCCTCGGTAGTCTTCTTCTTCAAGTTTATATTGTTGGACCATGGTTCCCATGGCCCCATCAAGAAAAAGAACTCTCTTTTCAAGCAGAGATTGAATTTCGATTAATTGTTTTGATTTTTTCATTATTATCTAAACTTTCGAACGACCTCAAGAACAGAAGATGTATCATTCATGATGTAGTAATGAACACAGGGAACATTATTGGCAAGAAGCTCTTCTGTTTGTTTAATGGCCCAGTTAATTCCAATTTGTTCAACATGTTCTGGATTTGCTGTCACTTCATCAACAAGTTCGTCGGGAAAGTCGATATAGAAATTTTTAGGAACTGTTTTAAGCTGAGAAGTTTTCTTTAAAACTTTAAGTCCTGGGATTATTGGAACATTGATCCCTGCCTCACGACAAGTATCGACAAAGTCAAAGTAATGTTTGTTGTCGTAAAACATTTGAGTCGTAATGTATTCAGCTCCTGCATCAACTTTATTTTTTAAGTGTTGAATATCAATTTTTAAATTTGGCGCTTCGAAATGTTTTTCTGGATAGCCTGCAACACCGACACAGAAATCAAGCTTTTGAGAGTTACTAATATCTTCGATGTACTCGCCATTTTTGAGACGCTCAATTTGTTTTACTAAATCAATGGCGTACTTATTTGTCTTTCGAGAGTTATCGACAGTTTTCTTATAGTTAAGCCCATCGCCTTTAAGTGCGAGAACATTATGAATTCCAAGATAGGAAAGTTCGATAAGGGCATCTTCTGTTTCTTCTTGAGTAAAGCCTTGGCAAAGAAGGTGAGTACAGGTGTCGATTTTAAAGCGGTTTTGAATAATCCCACAAAGGCCAATTGTTCCCGGTCTCTTTTTTGTTATGCGTCTTTCAATACTTCCATCAGCTTTTTCATGGTAGTAGGCACTTGCAGAGTGAGCCGTTACATCAATCCAAGGGGGATCAAGAGGCTTAAGTTCTTTGACGATATCAATAACGTCTTTAGCTGATCGACCTCTAGGTGGGGGAACGATTTCGTAGCTAAAAAGGGGATTTGTGGCCCGGTCTAGGTGTTCGATAACTTTCATTTTATTATCCCTGGATGTTTGATAAGGTACTAGCTTAGCACAATTGCTATTAGGTTAGTATTATTCAGTATCAAGCCCTTTTTTACCAAGAGCGCTTCGATATTTCTACCGATAAAGGATTATTAAATGAAGGTGGTTTTGCTTCATGATTGGCTCACTGGCTTTCGAGGCGGAGAGAGAGTTTTAGAGGCATTCTGTGAGATGTTTCCAGAGGCACCACTTTATACTTTGTTTCATGATCCCGGTTCAACAACTGAGTTGATTGAGGATAGAGAAATTCACTCGTCTATTCTCAACGATTTTCCCGGTGCCCATAAACATTATCGTAAAATGCTACCTCTTCTTCCTCATGCTGTGAGCAAGATGAGAATTCACCATAAAGCCGACCTTGTGCTCTCTAGTTCGTCTTGCGTTATCAAGGCTTTGTCTAAGCCAATACACTCAAAGCATCTTTGCTATATCCATAGCCCCATGCGCTATATCTATGACCAGTTTGATAGCTACTTTGGTCCCGAGGCCCCGATTTATCAAAGGCTTGGTGCTCAATATTTTAGAAGCTATCTGACGAACTTTGATCAGAAGACCAATGAGAATGTTGATCAGTTTATTGCCAACTCTGGTTTTGTGGCACAAAGAGTGAAAGATTATTATTACCGGGATTCAAAGGTTGTTCATCCTTTTGTAGAGCTTGATGACTTTAAAAAATCATTTGATAGGCCCTCTGAAAAAGGTGATTACTTTCTTGTTCTTTCTGCATTTGCACCGAATAAAAAAATTGATCTCGCTATTGAAACTTTCAATAAACTTGGACTTGAGCTTCGAGTGATTGGTGGTGGTCAACAGGAGAAGTATCTCAAGTCTATCGCCAAAGAAAATATTAAATTCTTAGGGAAGGTTTCAAGAGAAGAGGTCTTAACAGAACTTTCAGGGGCAAGGGCCTTAATTTTTCCGGGAGTTGAAGACTTTGGAATTGTTCCTCTGGAATCGTTGGCTTCTGGTACTCCAATCATTGCTTATAAAGCAGGTGGTGTTCTTGAGTCTTTAAATCAAAAGACGGCAGACTTTTTTGAAGAGCAAACAATCGAATCTTTATCGGGAGCCGTGAAGAACTTTGATGATAAAAGATTTCAGAAAAGTGATTTAGTGAGTCGTGCGAAAGAATTCTCAAAAGAGAGCTTCAAAAGTAAAATACTAAGTGAAATAGATTCTCTATTAGGGAGAAGTCATGAGAATTGAATCACCATTTCTTTCAGTTGAAATTGAGCCAAGTGATGCTTCTGTCGTTAATATCTATGATAAAGAAAGACGAGAACATTATTTTTCGGGGGGTGGTCTTAAACACTTTTTTCCAATTGTTGGAAATGTAAAAGATGATCGGTTTCGGTTAGGACGAAAGTTCTATCCCATGACCTCTGAGGGAATTATTGGGCTTTTAACATTTACGAAAGCTTCCTCAGCAAATGATTCTGTGGTTTTTGAAGCTAGTTCTAATGAAGAAACACTTAAAGTTTATCCATTCGAATTTAAGCTTTCCTTTGAATATAAAGTTTATGGACCAAACCTTAATATCACCTGGAAAGTAGAGAATACTGCTAAAAAAGAAATACTTTTTTCTGTTGGCTCAAAGATGACTTTTGATCTTCCTGGTGAAGGTGAAAAACTTCGTGATTACTATTGGTCGTTTGAGAAAAATGAAACCTATGGAGCCTATTACCTTCAAGAGGGCCTTATTAATTTTGAGTACAAAGATGATCGATCGGTCTATGTGAAAAACAATATCCCTCTTCACGATGATATTTTTAGAAGTGGACCTCTTGTTTTTAGAGAGATGGACTCTGAAAAAATCTCTCTCATTAATAAGCAGAGTTCTCAAGAAATTGAGTTCTTTTATGGAAATTCAAAATATCTTGCCATTGGAAATCGCTCAAAACTCAATCTTCTTATTGCTCATGGAATCACTGATTACATTTTTAGTGATCACGACTTTTATAAAAAAGAAGGGATTGTTCAACTTGATCCTTTGGGAACCTTTAAAGAATCATTTGAAATACGATTTAAATAAAATTTTTAGTACGGAGATATTATGGACATTAAAAGCCTGATTCACACGATTCCCAATCATCCTAAAGAAGGGATCATGTTTCGAGATATCACAACTCTTTTAAAGCACCCAGTCGGTATGTTCGGCGGTTCCCCCCTGAACAACTAGGGCTGGTACAGGCAATTCTGTTGCTTGTGTCGACAATCATCGCCTGAAACGGAACCATTTGTTGCTCCATCAATATCCCCTGATGCAAGAGTTGTACTAGTGACGAAGATCATACAGTAGCCACCACTTGAGCAGTTGCTATTGTTTGAATCGCTATTGCTGCTTCCACAAGAAGTGAGGATAAGGCTTAGAGTTGAGAGGAGAAAGAGACTGATTAGTTTATTCATAAGTTCTATCTTTATTAATAGGCATTCTTGTTTATAAGCCCTTTCCAGAACGTTAAAACCGTTGTGCGAAAAAAGTGTCCAGTGGACAGTTTTTGCGCATCCAACGGACTAGTAGGCGTTCTTATTTATAAGTCCTTTCCAAAATGTTAAAAACAATATCTTAAGATCCAACCACAACGACCAATGCTTAATATAATAAATGTCGCAATCAATACGCTTTTGAATGCTAGTGTCTCCACGCCAGCCATTGACTTGGGCCCAACCTGTGATTCCGGCTTTCATTTTATGGCGAAGCATATAGCCTGGAATTTCAGTTCGAAACTTTTCAACGAAAAAAGGTCTCTCTGGTCTTGGTCCAACAAGGCTCATGTTTCCAATTACCACATTCCAAAGCTGAGGAAGCTCATCAAGAGAAGTTCTTCTTAAAAGATCGCCAAAGAATGTTTTTCTTGGGTTTTCTTTGTTTGACCATTCTGTCTCATCTTCATTTTTATCGGGAAGGCGCATAGTTCGAAATTTCCACATATTAAAAAGCTCACCATCAACTCCCATTCTCTCTTGCTTAAAAAATATCGGTCCAGGGCTTGAGAGCTTCACACCTAAAGAAATAAAAAAGAGTAGAGGAGAGATAAGAACCATTCCCGTGAAAGCGGCGGAAAAATCAAAAACCCTTTTAATAAAGAGTTCAAGGTTTGAAAGTTGGGGCTGATTAATAGTGAGGATCGGGACACCTTCAAAGTCTTCAATTTGATGACCAACTAGCGAATAACCTAAGTCTGGGAGAATCTGGATTGGAATAAGATCATCGTAGTTCTCTCGAACGAAGGCCTTATTTTTTGGAGCTTCTTCTCCGTCATAGCCCACAATAATACTATCTGGTTTCAGTTTATTTTTCACTTCTTGATAGCTTTCTTGAATTTCTTCAACATCAAGGTCACTCGCAAGGCCCCTTGAATCAATCCAGCCCATAAAGCGAATACCGCTGTCTTTATAGAGTCTTACTTGTTCAACATATTTTTTTAACTGCTCACTATTTCCCACAAGAAGAGTATGTCTTAAGTTCATTCCTTTTGAACGAATGACTCTAAGGTTATTTCTAATAATGATTCTTAAAAGAGTAAGTCCAAAACTTGAGATCAGAAAATACATTAAGATTGTAAGCCTTGAAACTCGATTTTCAGCGAAGAAATAAATAAGAACGATCAAAGCAATGTTGGCCCCAAAGTTTCCTTTAAGAACACTGAGAATTTCTTTAAACCTTGAGCTAAAACGAAAGCTTGTATAGAGTCTGTTTTTTCTAAAGAAATAAAGAGTCGAGATAACCACGAGGGCATTGAGTTTTAAAAAGTCCATCTCAAGACCCGGTTGTGCATTTTTAAAAATATAAAAACGCAAACTAAAGGCTGCCCACCAGCAAGTGGTTGCGGCTAAGGCATCAAGGGCCATTTGAAAGAGGACGAATGATTTTTCGTGCTTTTTTAGCAAAACTTAAAAACTCCAAAAATTAACATTATCTAGAGTAAGCTATGCAGTGATTGTTGAAAAGGGATTGTGCGGAGAGTCTTTGACTAATTTAGCTCTTCATCAACTAGGAACCTTGGTCGACTCTTAGTTTCCATAAAGATCTTTCCCACATAAATTCCTATAATCCCTAGGCACAGAAGCTGGATTCCCCCTAAAAGGTAAGTAGGGATGATTGTTGATGCCCAGCCTGGGACAGTTTGGCCAAACATTGTCACTAGCAGCGCATAAAGAATCATCACAAAGGCAAAGCCACTGACGAGAGTTCCGAGTAAAAAGACATAATAAAGTGGTCGGTCAGAAAACGAAGTAATGCCATTGATGGCAAGCTTGAGCATTTTCATAAAAGTATATTTTGAGTCTCCACCAATTCGGTCTTTGATATTGTAGTGGATCTTCTTAAATTTAAATCCCATAAGAGGAAATATGCCTCTTAAGAAAAGATTGTATTCATTGAATTGAACAAGGTTTTTGGCAACCTTCGCTGAAATTAAGCGAAAATCAGCATGGTTATAGATCAGTTCAACCCCGAGAGAGGCCATTATTTTATAAAAGAGTTTGGCACTAAAGCTTTTAAAAAGGGTGTCTGCTTGACGCTCTTCTTTGACTCCGTAACAGATGTCATGCCCGTCGTGAAAGGCTTCGAGGAACTTATCAATGACATCAAGGTCATCTTGAAGGTCACTGTCCATGGTGATAATGGCATCAGTGCGGTCTTTATTTTGAACCATTCCGGCCCAAATTGCATTTTGGTGACCTACATTTTTGGCAAGATTTAAGGCCTTCACTTGGTCTGAGGAATCACTAATTTTCTTTAAGAGTTTCCAAGTCGAGTCCTTACTTCCATCATTGACGTAATAGATATAACTCTCATCAGAAATAAGGTCTTTTTCTTCAAGGGCCTTGAGCTTTTTAATGAGCTCTCGTGCTGAGTCCTCAATGATTTCTTCTTCATTGAAACAGGGACACACAATTGCAAGAATCGTCTTTTTGGCCATAGGGGTTACTCTCAGGTGAATTCTTCTCAAATCCTAGCATTAGATGGCTAAAGTGATAATAAAATTGTTTATTACACGGGGTAAAAAATGATATTCATTAAGAAATGGAAATTAAGAATAAATTATTGAAATATGGGGTTTATCTCCTGAGTTTTTGGGTTTTGTTAAGCGGGACTTTATCCTATTTTCGCCATTTCCATGGAGTTGATGTTTTTATTCCTCGTAAAATCGTGAAGGCCTTTTCTATGGAGGCACTTTTAAGAAAATACGAATTTCGTGACCTTAATCTTCCGAAATCAAAAATTCTTTACTTAAAGAGCGAAAATAAAGAAAGGGTGAACTTTAATCTCTATCCGAGCCGAGTTTTTTATAAAGACCAAAAAAGTTTAGATTATGTGATCTATCCCAAACGAAAGTTTGATTCAGCTCCAGAGAACTTTGCTTTTGAAACTGATAATTTTTGGGTGCAAAAGAGATGATCTTTATAATTGCAGCACTTTTTTATTTTATTGGTTATGAAGTTTTAGTGACAATCCTAAGAAGAAGTCCAGAAAACCGATGGTTTGCTTTATCTCTCGCACCAGTCTTTAGTTATTTTTGTTTTTATCTTCTGATTTTCGTCTTTGTTTTGTTTGGGCAAAAGATAAGTCCTTTCACTTTTCAAATCTTTCTTGGATCTTTGGCTTTCATTTTTCTTGGCCTAAATCGAAATCAAATTAAAACGGATATCCTTGATTTTAAAAGCAGTTTTTTAAAGGAGAAGCAATCTCGAGTTCTTCTTCTTTTTCTCGTTCTGACCTTTTTAGGCTTAGGAGTGAGCGCTCTTTCTAAGGAAATTTGGCCAGGGGATGGAATGGGGATCTGGGCCTCCAGAGCTTTAGAGTGGTATCACCACCAAGGTTTTCAGTTTACAGAGTTTACTCTTGGTAGGTTAGATTATTGGCTTGGTTATCCAATCTTTCACAGTCTCAATATGTGGATCGTAGGTGCTATCGTCCCTGGGCCATTTTCGATAAGTTGTAATAGCTTTGATTTTATCCCGTTTCTTTCCATGGCATTTCTGGCGATTGGTTTATTTAGAGAACTTAAGTTTAATTTTAAGCATTCGATAATCTTGGGGCTTTTTCTTGGTTTTGCTCCGAGAGCAGTTCTCAATATGATTGGTTCTGGCTATGCTGACCCTCTTCAAGGTTGGATGATTGCTTCAATCTACACTTTTTTAATTGTTTGGATGATAAGACCATCGAACGAACTTAAACTCTATCTCGGTGGAGCAACATTCTATTGCCCAATGGTTAAAAATGAAGGATTTTTTAGGGCCATCTTCTTTTATGTTTCAAGCTTTTCATTTACCAAGAGTTTGAAGAAAACTTTAAAGTTTACTTGGCCCTATCTTTTGATCGCGGCGCTTTCTTTAATTCTTGTTAAGGTTTTTAATCCTGCACCAAAAAATTTCGTACCCTATCTCAATGAGATGAATCTAGAAAAAGCAATCAAGAGAATCCCTCTTATTATCGAGGCCATCGGTATTACCTTTTTTGATCTTAAACACGGGGTAAAAGCTTTTTGGCTGCCAAACCTACTTCTCTTTGTTCTCATTCCTTTTACACCGCTTTTTAAAAAGTCCTTTCGGTCTCTTTATATCTACACTTGTTGCGTTTTTGCGATTAACTTTGCTTTTAATATCGCACCATTGATTCTTACCAGTCTTGAGGGCGATGTTTTCAATAATCCCCAGTCCATTGCCATGGGAATCTTTTCAAGGCTTTTTTATCAGACATCCTATCCTTTAAGCTTTATCAATCTCTATTTTATGTTTAAACTTTCAAAATACTCTTCGTATCAGTCAAAAGATTGTTTAAGTGCGAAAAGTTTTAAGAGTCTCCATGAAACATAGGTATCTTTTATTATATATTCTTGTTTTTCTTTTCCTCACGATTATTTCGGGAACGATTACATCTGGGTTTCATCTTGTGGATGACCATGAAATTATCCGAATGAAACGAGATATGATGTCCATGAACTTCTTTGAGATGATGGATCATTGGATTTCTAGAGATTTTAAAGCAAGGTTTCGCCCGCTTTATTTTGTGCAAAGAATCTCTCAAGTTTCGCTTTTTTCAACGAACTTTCTCTATTGGAATCTTTATCGTCTTTTGACGGTGAGTTTAACTGCATACTTTCTCTTTCTTACGATGAGGAAGTTAAAAGTTGGAACTTTGGCTTCCTTTTTATTTCCCTTACTTACGATATTTGGAAAAGCTTCTCCTATAATTTGGCGGCTGGGACCTCAGGAGCCATTTGGATTCTGTCTTTTGTCACTTTGTTTACTTTTAAGTGTGGAGAGAACAAAACTTAAGGATATAGGTTTTCTCTTTTCCTTAACTGGAATGTGCCTTTTTAAAGAGAGCTTTATTTTAGCAGTTCCTTTTCTTTTGGCCTTTCGATTTTTGATTCTCGAAGGAAACTGCATTAAGACATATCTTAAAAAAGATCTCAAAGTTTTTACGGCATCAAGCTTTGTTATGCTGAGCTGCCTTTTTGTTATTCTTAACTTTGTTGGAACTGATGATATTGAATATGCAGGGGTCGCTGGAACCAATATCTTTAAAGTTATCAAAACTTCTTGGCTTTATTATAAATTGAGTTATGGGAAATTTACTCTCGTAGCACTTGTTTTTCTCTACCTCGGAAGTCGCTTCTATCTTAAAGACGAAAAGAAAAGAGAGCTCAAAGCTCTTTCTCTAAAGATCTTAGTTCTGTTTTTAATTTTATCCATTCCTCAATTTGTGGTTTATACAAAGTCTGGTATTTTTGAGCGTTATTTAATCCCGGCTATATTAATGGCCTCGACTCCTTTAGTGCTCGCTTTTGATTTCCTCCAAAAGAATGTCCCGATTTGGCTTAAAAAAATTCAGATTTCAAAAAAATGGGTAATGATAACTGGTGGAGTATTTCTCTTTCTCGCAACGCTTTCATTGATTCCTAATACACTGACAACTGTAGTTGACTGGTACTCAAATCTTAAAGATGAATCAATCAAACCTCATTGGAGGAGTAAGTTTCTTCTCGGTTACCTTCTTTTGCTCGTTGTTTTTTCGATACCCATGCTACTCAAGATAAAGTGGGTCAATTCCGAGCTCTTTAATTTTCTCGATAAGAATAAGTTAAGAGGAAAAATGACGATGATCTATTTCGTTTTTCTTCTGACAATTTTATTTGATCGATTTTTTATGAGTTATCGATATGCTGAACATTTTTCAAAGCAATCAATCATCAATGAAACGATCTTTGATGAAGTCAAAAAACTTTCAAAAGGTGAGCGAATTACATTTATTATTGATCCTATCGCTCAAGAGCATTTGGTCTCTTTTGAAGTTTATTTTAAAGAAATTTTAAACTTTCAGGAAATGTATCTTCACCCTAGCTTTGTCGAATCAAAAAAGATCTATTTTTCTTATTTTGAATACCTTGAACGTCTATTGGAATATGATCATAAGAAACTATTGCCATTTAAATTCCCTGAAGAGATGGATTTTTCAACAATGCTTAGAAAATCGACCCTTAAGATGTTTCAAAACAAAAGAACTGATCGTATGGATGATGTCATTCAATCAAAGTTGATTGCGATTGAAGAAAGTACTGCTTGGAGAGTCGATCATAAGAATCTTAAAGGTTATGAAAAGCTTACGAGTGAGTTTTATCACCTTTATCGAAAACTCGATTAAACTCTTTTTTTACTGTTTCATTAAAGCTTGAAATTGAAAATTGTTCTTCGGTCTCTTTTCGCCCTTTAAGGGAGAGAGTTTCATAGTTCTCTAAAACAAAATCAAGACTTTCTTTAAAACTTGAAGGCCTTGAGTAATCATAGCAAGTCTTTGCATCCCATAGCTTTGAGGCCACTTCTTCTTGTCCACCTACTACTGTTGTTATCCCTGGAATCCCTTTTGCTGCTGCTTCAAGGAGTACCATTCCAAATGATTCAGGAGTGCTTGTGGGGAGAACGATAATATCAATATTCTCAAAAGCCTTTTCAATATCACTGATAAATCCATGAAAATGAACTTTAGGATAAGACTTTGAAAGTTCCTCAAGTTGTGGCCCCTGTCCATAACAATGAACTTCAAAAGAAGGACTGTCTGCTTGAAGTAATAACTCAGCATGATCGTTTAAAAAAATTCTTGTTCCTTTACTTTCAATAAGATGCCCTATGATTCCAATTTTATAATGGGAGGAGCTGTGAACTTTTTCAGACTTATTCCAATTGGGGGCAGGGTTAGGAAGAACTTTTGTACGAGAGAGATCCCAACTTCCTTTGACATATTCACTAACTGAGAAAGTAAGGTCCTTTGCTTCATAAATTGTCTTTAAAATACCGTAAACAAAAGCTCCTTTATGGTTCTCGACTGTGTGCAGATGAGAGAGAGTTTTTATTCCCGTTAGTTTCTTTAAGAAATACGCCAAAAGATCACCTTTTTTTATTGCGGAATAAACTAAGGTTTTGTCTTTTGAGTGAGTCTTAATGAGTTTTAATACCTTAATGAATGCTAAAAAATAGGCTAAAGGAGAGAGAAGTAGTTCCTTCAAAGAAATATTACTTCCCGTAGAACTTGTATTCTTGGAATGAGGCATCCATAGAAAATTGCAAGAGCTTAAATAAGGAGTGATTTCATTCACAAAAGTTTGAGTGGACTGGCCTTTTTGTCCGAAATGAACGAGATGGATATTCCAATCGTCTTTTAGGGCCTTAACAACATTCAAGCTGACTTGCTGACCACCTCCAAAGCCAACCTTGGGGTTTCCCTCAAAGAGAATAAGGTTTGGAAGGTTATTGTGACTCACTTTTTTTCCATTTCATGTTTCGCCAAAGAGAAACAAAAGAATTAAGTCCTAGTTTTTGGAGGAGGTTGCGAACTTTCATTCTCAGTCTTCGATTTTTGAAAAAGCTTATGGCCTCATCGTTCCAAAGTTTATGAAGCTCTAAGGCCTTTTGCATTTCAATGAGACCTTTTTCTTCATGGACTTGAGAAGCTCCTCCGCCGCGCATGAAAACTAACGGTCCAAAGTCATCAAGATAAACAGACTTATACTTTAAGGTTCCATCAATATTATAAAGTCTACAGATCCATTCAAAATCCATCGCAAGTTTGAAGTCTTCACTAAAAATTCCTATTTCATCATAGAGAGACTTTCGAATAATCATTCCCGGATGATTGAAGGGCATTGCATAGTGAATCGGACAAAGAAGAGGACCTCTGATGTTTGAGCCAAATTCTTCATCTTCAAAATAGATATCACCATGACTAAACATCACTTCAGGGTCTTCAAAAGCTTTAAGTGATGACTCAAGAACTTTCTCGGAATAAAAATAATCATCGGAGTTCAGAATTGTGATGAGATCCCCAGAGCTATTTTTCACACCTTTATTGAAGGCATCAGTAATACCTTTGTCAGGCTCAGAGATGACCTTGTAATTTTTGAGGCCATGCTTTTGATAGGTCTTTTCAATAAGAGAGAGAGTTTGATCATTGCTCACATTATCAACAATGATATGTTCCCAGTTCTTATAAGTTTGTGAACAAACCGATTCAATTAATCCGACGATTGTTTTCTCAGAATTAAATGTAGGTGTCACAATAGAAATGAGCATATGAGATTTAGGTCCCTATTTAATACTAACTTGTTTTAAGAAGTTCCTCAGCATTTTTTAGAACTTCATTCATATCAATTTTTTCAATACAAGGATAGGGGGACTCAAGAGGATGCTCCACGGAACATTGCCAATTACATTGAAAACAAGGCATTTCATGAATGACGGCCCTTGAGAGTTTTAGTGATTGCTCATCATGAAAGGGAAGAAATCTCTTATAATGCCCTCCCCCAAGAAGAGTCACACATGGGGTTTGGTAAAAGTTTGCGATATGAACAGCGCCGGTTTCATTACTAATAAGAAGCTCTGCATTTTTAATGATTTCTATTAATTCGTGAAGAGTGGTGTCACCGACAAGATTCTTATTTGGGAATTCTTTTGAGATTTTGTCTTTGAGAGGCAATTCATCAGGACCTCCACAAAAGAGTATTTCTTTATTGGTTTTTTCATAAAGAGATTTGGCGATCTCATTGATCTTTTCAATAGGGTAGCGCCTTTTGGGATTGCTTCCTCCAATAAAAAACACAATGGAGTTACTGTTTTCTTTTTGAGTGTCATTAGAATTAGGCTCAAGCGAAAAGTCTGAAATAATACTCTCACAAAGGCTTTGTTGTTTGAGCTGTTCACTATCAAAAGTCTCATGGTCTTCATAAAGCTTATGGTAGAAGCGGTTAAACAAGCGATTCAGTTTCGGATGAATGTTTGTGTGATCGCCTTTTAAGCCGACTCTATTTTTACTTGAAGGAAAAACACTTAGGTAATGGGACATAAAGGAGTTTGAGTAATGGCAATTAACAACGGTTTCAAAACCAAGACTTAAGGCTGTAAACGTTTGGATTCTTTTAGTGCGATTTGAAAAGAAGCTTTTTTCATCAGCCTCAAGAATTTCATGGCAAATGAGATTCTCTTTAATAAGTGCCGACCAACTAGGATGAGCAAGAATTGTGATCTCGTAACCTTGTTTGTGATAGAAGTGACAAAGCTCTTTTGCATAGGGAAGCCAAAGAAAAAAGTCACCAATAAGATCTGTCTTTACCAGAAGAACTCTCTTGGGAGCGATATTTCTAAAAAAGATTCTCTGCATGCCAAGAAACATAAAGAAGCGAAAAAAAATCAATATCTTTAATGGCGACACAGCTTTTTAATTCTTTTTTGCTACTGAATAAAAAACGGGAGTCAGTATGGTTGGATTAATGTTACCGTTGATCGCTCTCGTGAAACGAACCCACTTCCAAAAGAAAAAGCGAAGACACTTTTTTATAGTTTCTTTAAAGTTTCCTTGTGTGAATCCTTCAAAAGCATGAAATTCAAATTCATTGAATCCTCCCACTTGAAGAACTTGGGCGAGACTGTGCTCGATAAAGCCTGAAACATGAGTGAAGTCGTTATGGTGTTGAAGCTGCCCGTCTGGGGCTTGAAGATTGGGAACTTGAACAATCAGTTTTCCACCTGGCTTGAGGGCCTTGTGTAAGGCCTTCACAAAATCGATTGTATGGTCTCTTGGAACATGCTCAAGAACATCTAAAAGTGTGATCACATCAAACTGATTCTCATGATTAAGAAGCCAAGTTGCCGTGTCTTCAACGAGCTCACAGCTGAGGTCAATACTCTTACAGTATTTGATTGTACTGGGAGAGATATCAATTCCATGATAATCATGACCCCATCTTTTCATGGAGCTCAACATTTCTCCTCGTCCAATTCCAATATCGAGAACTTTTGCGTTTTGCTTTGGAAAAATGGGAAGATAATTATGATCAAATTGGTGAAATTTAAACTCAGCTTGTTTAAATTCTCCAAAGGCATTCTCAACATAAGAATCAAAAATTTGTTCACTCATAGTTTTCTCTATTATTTATAAAGCCCTAGCTTTCTTAGAATCTTTTTATGTATTCCTAATTTACGGTATTCAACCCTACTTCTCAAGTTTTCAAGCTCAGCTTCGGGAGACTCACTTTCAGGGTAAAGAAGGGGAAATTCCAAGGTCTGGCTTGCATTCTCTTGGTAATTCAAGGCCTTATGGGTGTGGGTTCCTGAATGATCAAGACCTATATTTTCAATTTGGTTTTTAACAGGAATTGCAGTGAGAAGATCATGTTGAAAGCACATATAAGTGATTTGAGCATCCCAAGTGTCAATTTCACCATTGTAGACATTCTCAAAATGAGATTTCCAAAAAGCTGTTTCTTCAGAATGCTTCGAATACTTTTTGATAATCTGATCACCGATCTTGGGAAATTCTTTCATTGAGACATCATAAAGATTCCAAACTCGTTTCCAAGTTGCCCAGCCCCAGATATGAGGATAGTGAGAGAAGTAAAAACTTTCTTTTTGATCTTGCTCATTTGAAAGAGGATTATAACCGGCGATGAGACCGATACTTGGGTTCGTTTCATAATGCTCGAGTAGCTCTTCACAATAGGAAAAGAAACTAGGAGCTGGAAGACAATCATCTTCAAGGAAGATGGCCCATTTTTCTCTTTCAAAGACAAAGTCGATTCCGCTTGAGATTCTCTTTTTGCAACCAAGGTTCTGATTACTTACTTCCTTAATGAGCTCAACCTTGGGATGATCTTTAAGGGCTGACTCAACAAGCCCAAGAATTTCTTTTCGAGCACTTTGATCATTTTCATTTTCCTTTCTTGCACCATCCATAACGAGATAGAGTTTTCGAGGAGATTGCTTAAGAATCTCATGGAGAACTTTCTTCGTTTTTTCTGGTCTGTTGAAGGCAAAAAGGGCGATGGGGATATCAAAGGCCCGGGTGCTTTCAGATTGGTCTTCTGTCATAAAAGGATGATAAACTGCTAGGGATTAATCGTTAAATCAAAACTTTATGAAAAAGAACGAATTTAAAAATATGCTCAAATTTATCCGAGAATCTCGGACATTTACCGCGTATTTTCACAACACCGGCTGGATTTTTGCTGAGAAAGTCCTAAGACTCTTTTTCTCATTTGCCGTGGGAATATATGTTGCGCGTTATTTAGGGCCAAATGATTTTGGTGTACTGAGTTTTGTTTTAAGTCTTGTGATGATTGGACTTCCTGTGTCAAACCTAGGCCTTGATACGGTTCTTGTTAAAGAATTTGTGAAAAAAGAAAGATCTCATCAAGAGATTATTGGAACCGGACTGTTTCTTAGGTTTGCTGCCACTGTACTGGTTAATGTGATCTTGTTTGCCATTTATAAGAGTCATCTCTATCAAGGTGAAATCGAGCAAAATCTCTTGTTTGTTTTGATTGCAGCTAACTTCTTTCAAGTTTCAAATGTCTTTGATTTTTATTTTCAAAGTCAGGTCAAAGCGAAATTTACATCTATCGCAATTGCAAGCTCTGTTTTTATAAGTTCCCTTTTTAGGCTTTACGGTATTCTTACTCAAAAAGACCTTATGTTTTTTGGTTATAGTTTCATTGTTGAGTTTGGAGTTCTTGGTCTTATTCTTCTTTACTTTGCTCTTAAGCTTGATGTTTTTAAAACAGCTCTACGCCTTAATAAAGGTTATATGAAGTCCCTTCTTAAAGAATGTTGGCCATTAATTTTAAGTGGGGCTTTGATTTCTATTTATATGAAAATTGATCAAGTGATGCTGAAAAGTTTGCTTGATACTAGATCGGTAGGAAATTACTCCGCAGCAGTTAAGATCAGTGAGTTTTGGTATGTCATCCCTATGACAATTGGAACCAGTCTTTTTCCCTTGATGACCAAGAATTATCACGAAAACCTAGATCTCTACATGCATCGGTTAAAAGTCATTATGGGGATTTGTTTTTGGAGTTTTTTAATTCTCGCAATCGGTCTTCATCTCTTTTCAGAGTTGATCATTTCACTTCTCTTTGGAAATGATTACACGATGGCACATGAAGCTTTAAGAATTCATGGATATGCAGGCATCATCACCAGTATGAGTATTTTCTTTTCTCAAAAGTTTATTCTCGATCAAAAAACAAAAATTTATTTTGTGGGGACTCTCTTTGGGGCCATTGCCAACGTTGGTTTAAACTTATGGCTGATCCCTTTGTCTGGCATTTCTGGAGCAGCATGGGCAACAGTGATCAGTTATGGGATTCCAACAATCGTTGTGAGTATTCTCTATGATAAAGAAATTGGACTGACTTATATAAGGTCGGTTTTTTATCTTCTTAAGGCGAAACGATTTAAATCTTAAGAGTCTTTTCTTAAATTCTCGTTGCTTAAAAAGTCTTGATAGCTAAGTCTTAGTCCCTCTTTAAGTTCAGTTTTATAACTCCAACCAAGCTCTTTAAGCTTTGTCACATCGAGAAGCTTTCTTGGAGTTCCATCAGGTTTTGAAGTATCAAATTCAAGCTCAGCTTCAAGTCCTACGACTTTTTTAATGGTCTCTGCAAGCTCTCGAATAGAGCAGTCTACACCTGAGCCGATATTAATAAACTCACCAATATCGTTTGCTGAATGGTTTTCCATTAAATAGACACAAGCATCTGCAAGGTCTCCCGAGTAGAGGAACTCTCTTTTTGGGGTGCCAGTTCCCCAGACCACAACCTTTTCATCTCCATTAATTTTCGCTTCATGAAAGCGGCGTAGGAGCATAGGGATAACGTGAGCATATTGAGAATGGTAGTTATCATTTTCGCCATAAAGATTAGTGGGCATGACACTAATAAAATTTGTCCCATGCTGCTTATTCATGGCCGCCGACAATTTAATTCCTGTTATCTTCGCCAGTGCATAGGGCTCATTTGTGGGTTCGAGCTCAGAAGTTAAAAGATATTCTTCTTTAATGGGTTGAGGAGAGTGTTTTGGGTAAATACAACTTGAACCGAGAAAAAGAAGTTTTCCTGTATTGTGTTTTAGGGCCGCTTCAAGAACATTGTTTTGAATTTTGAGGTTTTCAAGAAGAAAGTCTACGGGAAAAGTTCGATTGCCATGAATTCCTCCAACCTTAGCGGCTGCGAGGAAAACCCAATCAGGTTTATTTGTCTCAAAATATTGATCAACTGCTTCAGCGTTCAAAAGATCTAATTCTTTTCGATCTGCAGTGAGAAGTTGGTATTTTGAGTCTGTTTCAAGCCTTTTGACGATGGCCGAGCCAACTAAACCCTTGTGCCCTGCGATAAAAACCTTCAATTATTGTCCTTGTCGTTGTTCAATCTGTTGAAAATAAGATAAAAAAGATTCTTCAGAATGACAAAACTAGGCATAAATTATGGCGAAAAAAGCGTTAATCACTGGAACTACAGGTCAAGACGGAGCTTACCTTGCAGAATTTCTTTTAAAGAAGGGCTACGAAGTTCACGGGATCAAGCGAAGAAGTTCAAGTTTTAATACCGCTCGAGTTGATCACCTCTATGTCGATCCTCACATGGAAGGAAATTTTAGGCTTCATTATGGAGACCTTACTGACTCAACTAATCTTATTCGTCTGGTTCAGTCGATTCAGCCTGATGAAATTTATAACCTTGGGGCCATGAGCCACGTTAAAGTCTCTTTTGATACACCAGAGTACACAGCTGAAGTTGATGGGGTAGGGACTTTGAGACTTCTTGAGGCAATAAGGATTTGTGGTTTAGAAAAAACTTGCAGGTTTTATCAAGCTTCAACTTCTGAGCTTTATGGACTTGTTCAAGAGACTCCACAAAAAGAAACCACGCCTTTTTATCCAAGATCTCCTTATGGAGTCGCTAAACTCTATGCTTATTGGATCACGGTTAATTATCGTGAGTCTTACGATATGTTTGCTTGTAACGGAATTCTTTTTAATCATGAATCTCCACTTAGAGGAGAAACTTTCGTTACTCGAAAAATTACTATGGCCGTAGCCGCAATCAAGCTTGGTCTTCAGAAATGTCTTTATCTTGGAAACCTTGATGCCAAAAGGGATTGGGGTTATGCACCTGAATACGTTGAAGGAATGTGGCGAATGCTTCAAGCGGACACTCCCGAAGACTTTGTTCTTGCAACTGGTGAAATGACATCGGTAAGAGATTTTGTAGAAATGAGTTTTTCTCATGTAGGAATTGAAATTGATTGGAAAGGGAAGCCTGGAACTGAAGAAGAAGTAGGGATCTGTCGAAAGACTGGAAATGAACTTGTCAAAGTGGATCCTCGTTATTACCGCCCAGCTGAAGTAGACCTTTTAATTGGGGATCCAAGTAAGGCTAAAGAAAAATTAGGTTGGGAGCCTAAGACGAAAGTCAAAGAGCTTTGTAAGATAATGGTCGAAAGTGACTTAAAGATGGTTGAAAAGAATGGTTCTTGGAATAATCGACAAGCTTAAATTATGGCAAAGGTCTTTATTGGCCGTTGTTTATGATTTTCTCTCAGCGGGGATTGCTTTTTATCTCTCCCTTGCTTTTCGTTATGATTCTTTTGTTCTTGGAAAAATCCAAGCCGATATCTTCTTAAAATCAATCGCCATCGTCATGGTGACCCAGACAATTGTGTTTTATTTCTGCGGACTCTATCGAGGAATCTGGAGATTCTCCAGTACTCCAGATCTTTTAAGAGTCATTAAAGGTGTGAGCGCCGCGGTTATCTGTAGTACCTTTGCCCTTTTTCTTATTACTCGATTAGCTGAAATCCCAAGGTCTTCATTTTTTATTGATTGGCTAATGCTCATTATCCTTCTTGGTGGAGGAAGATTTTCTTATCGTATGATGCGTGACCATGCCACTTACAATGCAAATTCAAAAGATTTCCCAAAGACATTAATTGTCGGTGCCGGTGGAGCAGGGGACAAACTCTTTCGCGAGATCCGAACCAATCCTGATATTTCTTTATTAGTTGAAGGATTTCTCGATGACGATCCTTTTAAAAGAAAAAAGTTGATCAATGGAATTCCTGTTCTTGGAAAGTTAGAAGACCTTGCTGATGTCATTAAGCAGCGCGAGATTAAAAAAGTTTTTATCGCCATCCCAAGTCTTAAGAGTCAAGGGATTCGAAATATTATTAAGCAATGTGAAGGTCTTGAAATTGATCTTCTCACTTTGCCAAAAATGTCAGACATCATTGATGGCAATCTTGCTTTTTCTCAACTCAGAAGAGTTGGGCCTGAAGATCTTCTGGGTCGAAATGAAGTTAAGCTCGACAACAACAGTCTTGGTGAACTAATCGAACAAAGAAGTGTCCTCGTCTCCGGAGCAGGTGGTTCGATTGGATCAGAACTTTGCAGACAGATCCTTCCTTTCAATCCCGCTAAAATTATTTTATTTGAGCAATCTGAGTTCAACCTCTTTCAACTTGAAAGAGATCTTCGTGCTGAATTTCCAGAAGCAAAGATTGTTCCTTTGATTGGAGATATTAGGGACTCTCAAAGAGTCGAGATGGCCTTTGATCAGTTTAGGCCTGAAGTTGTTTTCCATGCCGCTGCTTATAAGCATGTTCCGATGATGGAGTTTAATTGTATTGAAGCGATTCAAACCAATATCAAGGGAACTCACAATCTTGCTTCCATTGCAAAGAAGTATAATGTTGGTCGATTTGTGATGATCTCAACGGATAAAGCTGTGAACCCAACAAATGTTATGGGGGCATCGAAAAGAGCCGCTGAGATGGTCATTCAAATGATGGCCAAAGACAAAGAGAGCCAAACTCGTTTTATGACAGTTCGTTTTGGAAATGTTCTTGGAAGCTCTGGTTCTGTGATTCCTATTTTTCAAAAACAAATTGAAGAAGGTGGTCCTGTTACAGTGACTCATCCTGAAGTTCAAAGATATTTTATGACTATCCCTGAGGCCTGCCAGTTAGTTGTTCAGGCTGGTGCACTAGGCGTTGGTGGCGAAATTTTTGTTCTTGATATGGGAAGTCCGGTTCGTATTGTGGACCTTGCAAGGGAGCTTATTTCATTAAGCGGATTGAAAGTAGGCGAGGATATTGAGATTCAGTTTACAGGTCTTAGACCTGGTGAAAAGCTTTACGAAGAAATTTTCTTTGAAGGAGAGGGAATCCTTTCAACTCCTCACCCACTAGTTAAAGTTGCTGCAGCCTCAGAACTTCCTCAAGGTTTTGATGGTTCTCTTAATGCTCTTGTGACGTTGCCTGTGAGTTCTTCTAATGCTGTCATTAAGCAATACCTTGAAAACCTTGTAAAAGAATATAATCCTTCAAAAGAGGCGACTGATCGTTCTATCGTTCAATAGGCTGAAAACGACTGAGTTTTCAGGCGCCGCAGGCGAATAGGAAGCGTCAGCGCCCGGTGTTTACGAAGTTGATTATTTAAAGTTTAAATTAGTAAGACGATATATGACAAACCTTAGAGATTTTCTAAAAAAACATAACTGGGGACGAAACCAAGAGTTCCCGATTCTTGTTATTCTAATCCTGACAATGATCGGTCTTTATTTTCTTCCCTATAATTTTGGCTCATTTAAAATTATTGGACCTTTTTGCTTATTAGGCTTTTCTTTTAATTACAAAAATATCCTAGAAAAAATGAGATCCCCGTTTCATATAGGTCTATCAGTTTTTACTATTGTGATGGCCCTCATGACAAAAGAGCCTTCTTTTATTGGAACAAGTCTTATTATGCTTATGCTCTATTTTAATGGGCTAAAAAAGATTCAAATAAACTCTAAAATAGCCCATGCTTTTTCGGTCCTTCTTCTTTTAAGCTGTGCTTTCCAACTTATTAAGACAAATGGAGCTGGAAGACCGACGCTCTTTGTGGGAGATCCCAACTTTACGGGAATGTATCTCATCTTACTTCTTTGGTTTTTCTTTCAACTCAAAGTCTATTATGGACAGGGTCTGATTATTGCCTCAAGTACTTTTCTTTTAAGCCGAGCCTTTCTTTATACCAAAGTCATCTTTTATGGATTGGCGCTATTAAAAAGAGTTTTTAAAAGGTCTTTACCATACCGATTTGATGTCATTTCTCTTTTATCTAACTTGGCATTTATTGGTATTAGCCTGGCGCTCTTTGATAATGAAGCTGGGCGAGAAAAATATGCTGAAGGGGCCTCTCGATTGCAGCTTAAAATTGATATGAGTGTTCATCATCGATTTGAAATTGTGAACTTCTATGTCGCCCATATCCTTGAGAACTGGAAAGATTTCTTTTTGGGGATCCCTAATTATGAACAACTCTTTAGAAGTCATCTTAATCAAGGGATTCTTCACAATTCGATTCTTTCTCCCATTGCGAGATTTGGCTTTTTAGGATTCTTGCCGACTCTTTATTTCTTGCAGAAGTTTTTTCATCAGATCATCAATGAGTTTAAGAGAGGCTATATTATTGAGATGCTTTTTGCCTGGGCTTTTATGGGTCTATTTATTCATGGTTTTCTAGAAACCTATTTGATTTTGTTTTTTATAGTTCTTCTTTGTGTTGAACGAAGAAAGTCATGAGATTTTTAATTTCAACAATCTTTTTTTAGTGAACTCTTGTTCTTCTTTATCAGAAACTTAAAGTTTTGAGCCTTAATGTTTTTGATCAGCAACAAGGGGGTTGGGTAGAAAGTTTTAGGCAAAAAGACTAGAGGTCTTGTCTTTAGAGCTCGATAGAATAAGCGATATTGATATGGTCTTCCTCCAAGAATCTCAAGGGACAAAAAAACTAAATGGATATCCTCATATTTACTATTCACATGAATCAACAAAAAGGGATGGATTCTCGTATGGGTACTTAATTGCATCGAAGATACAGCCTAAAAATATGGACAATTCCTTTTCATTTTTGTAGGGGGGGAGCAAGAGAATTATGCAGTTGTCTCTTTGGAATTTTAAGTCTGGAAAATGTCTTGGAGTGATTAATCTTCATCTTAGTTGGCAGTCAAGTATCGTACGTCAGAAAGAAACTGAGATGATTATCGAGAGAGTCAATAAATTGAAGAAAGTTTGTTCAAAATGGCTTATTGCTGGTGACTTCAATGGAGATGAGAATAGTGATGAGATGAAGCTATTTTTCGAGAAAGCCTTCATCGTTTACCGCTTAAGCCAACAGTTGGCCCGTACAATCCAATACGATCAATTTATGGAAAGATTAAAAATCAAACAATTGACAAGGCATTAGGAAAGAATGTCAATGCCGAAGCTGAGGTTGTTCTTGATGAAAAAAAACGAAGAAGGAATTTGGATTTCAGATCATGCAGGTGTTTTGGTTACGTTTTTCTAAAAGAGAGTCCTAGTTCAGTGTGAAATATCTTTTCTCAAAAGAACTTTATAAATGGTGAGACAGATAATCTTAAGATCAAAGAAGAAAGATTTATTTTCAAAATAATAGCGATCAAATTCAACCTTTTGAGGGATGGGAAGTTCATCTCGTCCTTTGATTTGGGCGTAACCAGTGATTCCTGGTGGGATTGTATGAACTTGAGAATCCGTTCTTAGTTCTTTAAGGTCATCTTGGTTAAAAAGTGCAGGCCTTGGTCCAACAATCGACATATCCCCTTTAAGGACAGAGATAAATTGAGGAAGTTCATCAAGACTTGATTTTCTTAAGAATCCACCAATAGGACTTAAAAAACTCTGACCATCTTTAAGAAGATGAGTGGGTAATGCCGGAGTGTCAATTCTCATAGAGCGAAATTTAGGCATCATAAAGTTTTGATTGTTTTTGCCAATGCGTTCAGACCAGTAAAGAGCAGGGCCTTTACTTGTAAGGCGGATCGCCAGAGCAGTTAAGAGCATCACTGGAAAGAAAAGAATAAGAAAGCTTAAAGCAAAGAGGATATCGAAAAGTCTTTTGAGAATGGGATACATCATAAGACCCTTACCTAGAGTGCCTAATGCCTTCTTCAAAGCTTATAGGGTTAAAGTGGAAGTCTTTTTTTGCCTCATCATGATCAAAGCTTTTATCTTCATTAAGTCTTTGGATCTGCTCTTTTGAAATCGGAGTCCTAAAAGGAAGCAAAGAAAGAATTCCATAAATAAAATAGATCAGATTGAGAGGGATGTGGAGCTTGAGAGTGGATCGACCTTGAACCTTTGCTACGGTATCGACGACTTCATTAAAAGTCTGCTTTTGTTTACCACTTAAGTTATAGGATTTTTTTATGGTTTTCTCTGAAAGAAAAGCGCTGACAATTGCTTTTGCCAAGTCTTCAACAAAAATTGGCTGTTGGTAAGACTTTCCATCGCCAGGGATAAAGACAATGGGATACTTTTTAATCCAACGAACCAGTCGGATCATATTTCGATCATCTTCAAATCCATAAATCATTGTAGGCCTTACTAAGGTCCAGTCGAGATTGCTTTCAAAGATGGCCTTTTCAGCTTCAAGGCGAACTTTTTTTGTTTGAGCTGGAAGAGTAGTAAAAACGGCGGTGGTTCCAACAAAAATAACTCTCTTCACGTTTTGGTTTTCACAAGCTGTTACGATGTCTTGGCAATGACCAAATCCAATGGATGCAACGTTGATAAGACCATCCATGCCATTAAGAGCTTTGTCTAGCTCATCTCTGGAGTCAAGATCTCCATAACAAAGCTGAACTTTGTCTTTGGGAATTCCTTCGAGCGAGCTTGTTTTTCTGACAAACAAAGAAACTTCAATATCTGAATGCTTAAGGATTTCTCTTAAGACTCGATTTCCGGTAAATCCTGTTGCACCTGTAATAAGAACTTTCATTTATTCACTCCTGTAATCGCGTCATTCATTAAGGAGAGATAGTCTTTGGCAATTTGTTCTCGATTATAGTTTTCTTTTACGAACTGAAGGCCTTTTTGAGAGAGCTCTTCACAGAGATCTTTTGAAC
>JBMYPC010000009.1:0-39891 GCA_049599895.1 Bacteriovoracaceae bacterium
AGGCCCACACTCGTTCACAGTCGATTTATTCGGCCAGAGTGGCCTAATCTAAAAGAGATTTTAGGATTTCACGAGAGCCCAAAACAGCGTACATGATTCCATTTTTATAGAGATTGGTAAGAGCAAGATGATTTCCTTTCACTTCTCCCCAAAAAGGCATTCTTTTTTTACCTTTTGCTCTTATTCCTGAGACAAGTTGAATGTCGATATCATCCTTATTAAGTCCCTCTATCTTTTTATAGTCGAGAAATGAAAAAAAGTTTTGAAGAAGTTTTGATTTTTCAAAAGGACGATCGATGAATTTTTCATTAAGTGTGGTCGCCCCAACCCTCACCAGGTTAAGAGATGGTTTATAAATCACATTCATATTATTAAAGACAAAAACTCTTAATTTTTGATCAAGACTTAAGCCTTGTGGAAGCTGTATATCAAGATAACTTCCAAAGCTCTTTTTTTTCCAAGGACCTTCATCTTCAAGAAAGTCACCATAAGCACCACTACAGTTAATCAGCTTATCAAAGAAGTACTGATTCTTATCAAAGGTTCTCAGGGATTCATTTTCAATAGAGACGACAGCCCCATCATTTGTATAAAGTTCACAGTTTTCAAACTTTTGAATTTTATCTTTTAACTCTTGGAGATAGGTTTTTGGATCAACTGAATAGCCAAGATATTGTGTTTTAAGAAAGTTCTCATTTTCACTAATCTCTTTATTTGAGAAACGTTTTTTAAACTTTTGTATGTTCTCGGGATGAGACTTCGAAGTAATATGCTCAATTTCAAGAGAACGAACTGAATCAAAGCAATGCTTTTCAGAAAACTCTTTAAAAGCTTTAAAGCTATCAACAATGACATCTCCAAGAGGAGAAAGTCCTCTCTCGGCACCAAAGGTCGAAACAACAGCTCCCGCATTTTCACTAGCGTTTGGAAACATCTTTTCATCGAAGAATTGAGTAATGACGTAGTTCTTTTCAAGATTGAGTTCAGTCATTTTTTCTAAGAAAAGAAAAAGAAATGTGTTCGCAGCAATTCCATTACCGATAATTGCGATTTTCTTTTTTGTCACGATAGAGCTCTCACCTAACCTACAGTTCTAACAATATCCAGGTAATCAGTACCTTTTTTAAACTGTCTTAAAGTAAACCAAGAAAACAGAATGCTAATCAGGTATGGAATAGTAAAGGAAATGGCGACGGCCTTCCAGGTAATGTTGATCGGAATCTTTCGGTCCACAAAAATATCTGGCATAATTTCGCCAACAAACATTTCAAAAAAGCCGAGACCAAAGTAAGCGGCAATAAGGCCTAAGCCTACAGAGATAATTGAAAGGAAGTTAATAAGCATCCAGCTTGAACGTTCGAGCTGATCCTTTGAAGTTCCAAGAATCCAAAAACTTGAAAAGTCCGTTCTCACCTTTCGAAAGAAAATCAAAAGCCCAGAAGTAATACAAAGTGAAACGAGGAAGGTCATGGCGACAAAAAGAAAGAACATCACAGTACTTTCTAAATTCAGAGCATAGACCAAAGTCTGGTTTTTCTCTTCCCAGGTTCTCATTCTAAAATTGACATTAAAATTATTCTCTATCAGTTTTTTAATATCTGAAAAGTCTCGGTCACTTCGAATCACAATCTGATTGACAGTCTTATCTTCAATCAAAAAATGAATGTATTTAATGGGGACCCATACATGAAGCTGATCGGCTTCAGGAACTCTTGTGGTGACAATATCTGAGGTATAAAGGCTTATTGATCTTGGAATTTCTTCAAAGAAGTAATCCACGTGAGCAGGAGAAATGAGCTCCACCTTTGAGCCTGAGTCGATATTAAGTTTGTAGGCAATATCAAAAGGAATAATGAGCTCAAAGTTTTCTTTTTTCTGATCAAGAAACGATGGAATGTGAGTTTCAACATCAAGTCCGTGAACAATAACAGGAGTAATTTGTTGGTCGTGTTTTAAAAGAAGTTCAATCTGATATTCAAGGTCATGAACAATATTTTCTTCTTTAAGTTTTAAAGAAATCTCTTTTGCTGTTTTAAGGGAGAGGTTTTTAAACATGACCTCTCCGTTACCAAAAACAGCTTTCGAGCGACCAATCTGTGATTGTTGAAGACCATCCATCGCGCTTTGCAGACCAAGAAGGGCTGCAGCACTTAAAAATAACCCTATAAAAGCGAGAAAAAGAAGTTTCTGTCTTGTTCGAGAAAAGAAAATATAGCGAACAAAATAGTTAGCAAAAGAAAAAATCATTCACTTACTCGTAAAACTTCTTTTTATTATCAACAAGTCCTTGCAGATAAGAAACTGGCGTATAACGTTCTGCCGAAACACTTTCAGAGAACTTTAGCATCGCTCCATGAAGCCTTTCAAGGCCTTCGTTATCAGCGTATCTTAAAAGTCCGCCTCTAAATGGAGGAAAACCAATTCCAAAGATAAGACCAAGATCCACTTCTTCTGCAGACTCAACGATTTTCTCATCAAGAATCGCAGCTGCTTCATTAATCATTGGTAAGAAAATTCTTTTTTGAATTTCAACTTCATCCATCGATTTTTGAGAACTTGGGAAAAACTTACGAACTTCAGGATTAATTTCAGTGTGTTTACCTTTTTCATCATAAAGATAAAAACCTTTTGAGTTTTTCTTTCCATACATTTCAGCATCAACAAGCTTTTTAATTGCTGAGCATGAGGCCAAGCGATCACCCACACCTTCGTGAATAATCTTGGCAACTTTCTGAGCGACATCAAGTCCCACTTCGTCCATTAAGCGAGCAGGACCCATAGGCATACCAAAATTTAAACAGGCCTCTTCAATTTGCTCAATGGAAACCCCTTCTTCCATTAAAAACCCGGCTTCATTCATAAATGGCATAAGAATACGATTCACAAGAAAACCAGGACCATCTTTCACAATAATAGGAGTTTTCTTAGCTCGAAGAACCCATTTATAAAGAGCTTCAATTGTTTCAGGTGAAACTTTTGAGTGAGTGATAATTTCAACCAAAGGCATCATGTTGACAGGGTTGAAAAAGTGAAGCCCCGCAAACCTCTCAGGCATCTCAAAGCTTGAGGCCATATCTTCAATGCTTAAGGATGATGTATTAGAGACAACCACACAGTCATTGCGGACTTCTTTTTCAAGCTCCGAAAAGACTTTTTTCTTAATATCGATATTTTCAACAATGGCCTCGATGACGAGGTCTGTTGATTTAAATCCTTCATAGCCAATTTGAGGAGTGATTGATCTCACTTTTCTTTGAAAGTCATCTTTAGAAATTCTTCTTCTTTTTAATTGCTTTGAAAAATTTCGTGAAGCTTGCTTAAGACCAAGTTCAAGGGCCTCATGATTAAGATCTCTCATGATAGGATGCATATTCGTGCTTGCCATTAACCAAGCAATACCACCACCCATGGTTCCCGCTCCAAGAACAGCTCCTCGGTTTAGCTTCGGAACATCTTTTTCAGACTTTGGACCTGAATACTTTTTTGCTCCTTCCATTAAAAAGAAAATGTGTTGAAGGTTTTTTGATTGTTCTGAAACACATAACTCTCCAAAAGCTTGTGACTCAATTGAGAGATAACTCGAACGGCTTTTCCCCATCCCATGCTCCATCACATCAAGAATCTTCAATGGAGCGTGATAAAATCCTTTTGTCTTTTCAAGAACATTCTCTCTCGCCTTTTGAAAAATAATCTTTCTTGAAACAAAGTTATCACTTGCTAAGTTTTCTAGAGTCTCTTTAAAAGAAGTCTTCTCTTTTGAAGATTTCAATTCTTTTAAGGCCATATCAACTAAGCGTTCCTTAGGATAGGTTTGATCCACAAGACCCATCTTCTTTGCTTTTTTAGCTTTAACTGCTTTTCCAGTAAGAATTAAGTCGAGAGCTTTGGGAAGACCCACTCTTCGAGGCATTCGATAAGTTCCGCCAAAACCAGGAATCAGGCCAAGCTTAACTTCAGGAAGCCCAAGAACAGTCTTTGAATCATCACTTGCGATAATGCGATCGCAAGAAAGGGCAAGTTCCATTCCTCCACCCAGGCATGGCCCATGGACACAAACCACAGTAGGAATTTTTAAATCTTCAATCAGATTAAAAAGAACCTGACCGTGTTCAGCTCCACTTTGAGCTTCTGCTTCCGTTTTCAGTGAAGCAATTAAATTAATATCGGCCCCTGCCAAGAAGGCCTTGTCTTTATGGGAAAAAAAGATAAGACCGCTAAGGTTCTTCTGATCTTCTTTTGTTTTTTCCAGGGCCTCTTTTAACTCTTTTAAGGTAGGCTCATTAAGAATTGGCATTGAAGTTTCAGCTTCTTTACCAAAACCAATATAAGCAACTTTCTCTTTTATTTCATAACTTATTGATTCAAAAGACATAGTCCAAATTCCTTTTCATTAATTTACTTTACAAGGTTTTCAATGACACAAGCACCACCTTGGCCACCACCGATACATAAAGTTGCAAGCCCCTTGTCGGCTTTTCTTTTTTTAAGCTCATGAGCAAGTGTCACAATCAATCTCGAACCAGTTGATCCCACAGGGTGACCAATGGCCACAGCACCACCGTTGACATTAAGCTTCTCCGCAGGAACTTCACCCCAAAGCTTTTCAATACCAAATTTATCTGCAACTGATTTTTGCGAGAATCCTTTTTGAACAGCAAGAACTTGAGCAGAGAAAGCCTCATTGAGTTCTACTAAGTCCATCTGATCCATACTGAGACCTGTTCTTTTAAAAACACCGTCTGTGGCAAGAAGTGGACCCATCCCCATTCTCTCAGGTTCAAGTCCATGGAAATGATAATCAATGATTCTTGCCATTGGGCTTAAGTTGTATTTTTTCACAGCTTCTTCACTACAAAGAAGAATGGCAGAGCCACCGTCAGTGATAGGACAACTATTACCAACAGTCACTGTCCCACTTTTTTTATCAAAGTAAGGACGCATTTTTCCCAGTCCTTTAACCGTCGAATCTTCACGAGGTCCAAAGTCTGCTCTTAGATATTTTTCAAGTCCTTTTCCATAGGGAATAGGAACAATCTCATCATCAAATCTTCCCTCTTTAGTCGCAGCAACAGCTTTATGATGAGAATTGTTGGCAAACTCATCTTGTTGCTCTCTAGTGATATCAAATTCACGGGAAAGAACTTCCGCCGTCATCCCCATGTTCATTCCACAAAACGGGTCCGTAAGGCCTTGTTCAATAGCAATGATTGGTGAAAGATAAGGAGGCCTAAAAGTTGAAAGTACTTTAAGCTTTGCTCCTAAAGACTTCGCCTTCATCACACCAATAAAAAGATCCGTCATTTCTTTACTATAAATGAGGGGCATCTGAGACATACTCTCAATACCACCTGCTATGATCACATCCGATCGCCCACTGGCGATTTTCAAAAACCCTTGTGAAACAGCTTCTAAACCTGAAGCACAGTTTCGGTGAACACTATAACCACTCGTCTTTTTATGAAGTCCGGCTTCAAGTGCAATCACTCTTCCAATATTAGGATACTTTGGCGGGTTTCCCACATTGCCCATGATCACTTCATCAACTTCAGTGTTTGGAATTTGTGCCTGATCAAGCATCTTTCGAAGTAGAATTGATCCAAGGTAAGGAACAGGAACTTCTGCTAAAACAGTTCCAGCTTTGGCTTGTGGTGTTCGCCTCGCATCAACGATATAGACGGGCCTACTCATAATGACTCTCCAGTTTTGATTAAATAATCCTGACTGGAGCATTGTAGAACATGGAATGAAAAAGCACTAGTGGAGAAACAGGGTTGAAAGAGTATTCTAAGGGAAAAAGCAAAAACGCCGCATACTTGAGTTTTTCAGTATGCGGCGTTTTGTTTTGAGATCTTTATTTTTAGATTAGAAGTTTACTAGTAGACCAGCTCCAAAGTTCAGAGTGTCTGCGTTAACAATCTGAGCACTTAGCTCGTTGATTCTGTCTTCAAGAACGTTTCCAACATTTCTGCTCTCATCTTTCTCAGATAATGCTCTTGAGTATCTTACTTCAATCATCGCACCAATTGTTCTGTTGAAAGAGATCTCAGCACCAGCACTAACAGTTGCGTTAATGAAGTTTTGATTCACTGAGTAGTCTCCACCGTTTACGAATGAGTCATTTGGAAGATCACCATCTTGAGTTAGGTAATCAATCCCCTCTTGAACCCCTTCGTACTCAGTCTTAGAGTTATTGTATCCAAGTCCAAGTCCAATAAATGGCTTGATTCTGCTATTTGGTAGTGGAAAGAACTTACCGTAAGCACTTACATTTAATTGTGTATAGTCAGTTTCAATTCCAGTGTTTGATTCATCATCTAAGAAGAAGAATCCATTGTCTGGTCTGTATCTTTTGTCATTGAAACCAAGAGTAAAGTAGTTCACTCCGATACCAACTGAGATGTGCTTCGTTACTGAAGTTTCAACATCTAGTCCAAAGTTTGGATTTGATTCAAAGTCAAAAGAATCTGCTTTGATCGATGTTACAGATAATCTTGGAATCACTTTATGCTTAGTTTCAGAAGTGTTCTGGTTTTTAATGTTTTGAGCGTTAACCTGAACTCGACTTGGTGAAGCTTGCCCTAAAGTCACTTCGTCTGAATCTTCAGAGAATGCTGCTTTAAGTTTTCTTGCAATCTTTCTTTCTTCAAGAAGTCTGATCTTTTCAATTCTTCTTTGAACGAGATCTTCGTTTTCTTTCTCAAGCTTCTTTCTCATCTTTTCCATTCTCATGGCTTCAGGATCAGTGAGTTTTGATTTCTTTTCTAAAGCTTCTTTTGCTGCTCTTTCTCTTGCCTCTTTAGCATCATGCCACTTTTTCGTGTGATGTCCTAAAGCCGGCCCAGCAGCAATTACTGTAGCAAGTCCAATAATCAATCCCGTTTTTTGTGAAATTTGCATTTCATTCTCCCGTAAGCTAGAAATATCGTAATCGTTTCTCAACATTTATCATTCGTATCCAGCATAACAAATCGCGACATACTGCGCTATGCACAAGTAAAGATCCGTGTAAATTTAACAGGTATCAAAGAATTAGACAGTTTGCAACAGCGTTAAGATACTGATTATACAAGCTTTGTATGGCCGTCTAGCTAAAGACATAAAGGGAATTTTAGCGGCTCACACGATAATATCGAAAATTACCTCCAGCAAAAGTCTTACTCCAGACACAAACGAGGCTTGTTTTATTCTGCCCAGAGCTGCAATCCTCACCTTGAGCCCCCAATTCAGCGCGGATTTTCTTTAAAAGGGATATCGAGACGGCCACAACTATCATCGTGAGAAAGATGTATTCCACCAAGGCCTGTCCAGCAGAGCTTAAATCCAATACTTTGAAAGATTTATTGTTTGCTAAACGCCGAGACATCTTTTATCTCCATTGTTTTTCCAAAGATGCCAAGAGGGGTTTCTCTTTTAGCACCCAATAAAAGACTTGTTGCCATTGATTTTACCATTGATGGGGACTTAGAGAAACTGTATTGGAATTTCTTAGGCATTCTCAGGTCGAGCTTGATCTTTGAGAAGTTAAAACTCCCAACACTCATGACCTGATTCTTTAAAAAGATGTCAATATCAAGCTCATCGAGTTCTCGTTCATTGTCAATAAGCTCAAAGTTTATAAGAAAGCTCTTAAATTGAGTTCGGTAAATATCTGCTTTTAATCCGTGCAAGCTCTGAACCCATGAATGACAATGGAGTTCATTTCCGTCAGCTTTTATTATCCAAAGAGAGAGGTCTCCCCCTAGGCTTCGATAGTCATAGATATAATGTTGCTCGGTAATCTTTTGTTTTTGGCCTAGACGCTCAGGCACCCATGGCAAAGACCATCTCTGATCTTGGTCTTTCCACTTGGCAATAAAACTCACTCCTCGAAAATAAGAAGAGTCTTTAAGCTTGATAAGGTTTCTTGGCCCAAAGTTTTGATCAACATCATTGAGGGGTTCATCAAAAGCAAGATATGAACTGGCAACGAATTCGGTATTTTGAGTGGAAAGCTTCACTTGGTTTTTCTCAAAGACTGGGGCCGAATTAAAAATCTCCGCTTTTCCTAGATGGCCACCAATTCGACAATATTCACTTTGAAGGTCAGTGATAAACCTTTCAAAATCAAGTTCATACTGAGCAGAGAGAAATGAAAGTACGAAATGATAAATCTCCACTTCTCCCCAACTGAGATCCATTAATTGCTGAAAGGCAAACCTCATGACTAAAACATTGCTTCGGTAAGCATAGGATTTCGCAGGTTGCTTTTTAAATAAGTTGAAATTATCCCTAATGGTTTGAACAAGACCCACTAAATATTCAGGACAATGAGTTTCAAAAAGAGAGGCCGTTAAGTTTTCGATGGTTCTATAACGGAAACAATTCTCTGCTAGTCGGCTCACTGTAGAAGAAAAGTCTTCATCAAACTGATCTTTGAACTTAAAATCCACAATCTTCTCAAGATCAAATTCAAGCTTATCTTCTCGTGGTTGAGTTTGAGGTCCAATCTCAAACCAATCGGGAAACTTTCGAATCACCTGCAACAAATTCTCCCAAGGGGATTGAGTGGTTCGAAAGAGAAAATTCTCTCCTCGAAAGTAGATCTCTGCTGGTTTAAGATAAGAATCGATATCTTTTAAGACATCACTATTAAGCTTTTCAGCAAGAAGTTTTAAAAAGGCCAAATCAAAAGCGTTAAGAGTATGATGACAAGGGGCCTTTAAACTGATCTCATCATCTTTTTGATAAAAGAGAACTTCCTTTCGATTTCGAAGTAAATTGATGGCATAGATGATTGATAAAAAATCATCTCCTTCAACCAAAAAATCAATTTCTTTTTGCATATATTCTCACTAAAAATCTAAGAAATAAGTTCACTTATAAAAAGAAGTCTCTCTTGCTTTTCACCAGAAAAGTCTAGTTCCTGCTTGTCTTCTTCTTTGTCTTTTCTGGCAGTTAGACTAGAATAATCTTTTTGAAGACGTGAAGCAAGCTCAGATCTCTCCTCAATGACCTCAATCAGATGAGGGTATCGTTCAAGAATATAGTCATACTCGGTTGATCTATGGGTGAGTGGCCCACAGAAGACCTTTATCCCTGAAACAAAGGGCTCTAAGAGACTGTGAACTGAGCGTTCAAAACCGCCTCCGACATAGCCAAAGTCGCCGTAGCTGTAGAGTTCACAAAGAACACCCTTTGCTGTTAGCAAAATCACATTGATATCAAGAGGCATATTTTCAAGATCATCATCACTGTCGACTTTGTGATAATCAATTTTCTTTTCTTTCAAAGACCGCTCAAAGTCTGCAATATTTTTCTCGGATAAGCTATGAGGTGCAAGAATGTTAAGACCCCTACTTTCTGCTTGAGCGAGGACTTCTTTTAGAGACTCAATATCATCCACATAACATGAGCCAAACACAGACTTAATTTTTTCAGAGCTTTCAAGAAAGGCAATAAACTGAGTAAGCTTTCGCGCTTCAAAAGTTTTTTGCCGCATTTCAAGTCTTTTCATAATTTGCGTGACTCGAAACTCGCAAACAATACATTTCCTTTCGATCCCGATCTCTCTAAAAAGTTTCCTTTGTCTTAAAAGTGGCGTTACCAGAGCATCAAAACAATTATAGAAGTCTCTCCAAAGAGCCTTTGAAAAGACTGTGCCAAGTTTCCCTTTAAGACTGGCCCAAACCAGATAAACCTTTCTTTTAGGGTTTCTCATTGAAGCATAAATGAGATTTGGAAAAAAATCATAGCGGACAAAAACAAACTTTGAGGCCGTCACCCAAAAACCTAAATTCTCAGGTCCTTCCTTTATTAACTTTATCTTTAATATTGGAAGCCGGATAATTCTTAAGTTTTGAGCTGAAAAACGGGTCTTGAGTTTCTCAATGTTTGACTCAAGGCTTGGGGAACAGTAGATGATCTCAACATGTTTTTGATTATTTAAAAGGTCTTCAATAATCCCAGCAACCTGTTGATACTCCCCTTCACTTGAGACCTCAAAACAAACATCAGCCTCTATACCACTCGTTCGGAAACTAATTCCATAAAGGTCAGACTCATTGAGTTCTTCAAATTCCACTCTCTCCTTTATAGTCTTTAATAAAGAAGGAAAGATTTTAACTGCGATAAGGATGCCAATCGTTATAACTCTTTGAATTAATAAGATTAAGAAGGCAATGATCACGATTATTTGCTTTTTCACATCTCAATCTTACTGTTGGGCACTGCTGCTGTCATTCTCAAGTTGCTGGTCCCAGCTTGGCACTGCCGCTAAACGGGTAAAACCTCATTGATGAACAGCTTTTCGAGACAAGTTACCAACTTTAGGTGTCAGAAAATTACATTTTCTTACAAAGTATGTAATTGTAACTAATAGGTTAGAAATTTGCTTGTCTAAGATTAATTAACTCAGGCATGCTGCTATGACATTTTTAAAGTCTATTTAATAAGTGCAAGCGATAAGAAGAAGGAGATCAAAATGAGAGGGATTGTCTCAAAAATGCTATCGAAAAGCGGTGTACTGACATTAGTTTTACTAACTGGGACAGTCATAACGGCTGGTGAAGTTAGCGCTCAAGTTGAAGACAGAGATGTTGAAACAGAATCAACTTGGTCTCCAAAAGATCGTTGGAAAAGATTTAATAAAAAGTATGACCTTATGTTTGTTAATGAAATGGCAACAAACACGTACGTAAGTGGAAACGACAGACTTTTCTACAACGATACACTTGGTTATTTCACATACCACTCTTCTGATAAGAACAGCTGGCGTGTTGCTGTAGAGTATTGGCAAGAAAACTCAAGACTTGAAGACCCAGAAAGAGAAACTGAAAGACGATACGAAACTTCTGAGCTTCGTTATAAAAGATCAAAGATTCTTACTCAAAAAGACCATGGAATCAACGTTTCAGCTGAACTTCGTGCTCTTCACTATAGTAATGAAATTGAAGCCGCTATTGATGTTCGCCAAGCATACAACGCAAGAATTAATGCAAGCCGTTCATTTGGAGCTTTCTCATTAGCAGCAACAGCTCGTTATGATGTCTTTGATAGAACAAGCCTTAAGCCAACTGTTCGTAAAGATCAGCACAGAGCTTATTTAAGCACGAGTTACTCAATTAACGATGAGTGGAGTGTAAGCAACCTTATTTTCTACAACAGAACTTTTAACGACAAACCAAGTGGAGAAAACACACTGTCTGAATTTGCACGTGTTTATCCAACAGTTTCCAAGAGCCTTGGTAAAGGTCTTTCTGCAGACGTATACTACATGATGACTCCATATGTTCGTAAAGCTGGAAAAGACAAAATGGAATACGTCGACGGATTTACTAAAAAAGGACGTATCGCATTTTCTCTGACTTACGTGGTATTCTAATTCTCTAAATGACAAAATTCGAAAGATAACTTGTAGGCCCCCGTTTTTACGGGGGCTTTTTTTGCCCATTTTTCAGAAAGTTTAAGTTTCAGACTAATTCTTCCGATTAAACTCTAGTGAAACCAATGAGTTCCAAAGGAAGACCATGAGCCCAAAAGATCGACACGAGGCACATCATCCTCTAAGACTGGTTCTTGATGAGGAAAAAATCCAAAGCTCTTCAATTGAGAAGGCCGAACTCATCGATGTTTATTACGGTGACGAGTCTTACGGTCCTATTTGGGCAAAACACTTTAAGGCCCACATTGACGTTTTCCCCGATCTCAAAAAACAAATCAAAATTAAAGATCATAATTCAAAAAATGAATGGCAGCAGATATTTGATCATCATCTCTTTCAAAGAAGAGGTGCTCCAGAGCTTCCTGATGTTCCAGACGCTGAAGTTGGACAGATTTTCTTTCTTCTTAAAAATGGACACAAAGTTGGACCCCTTACATCTGATGTCGTCGAGAAAAAACTAAAAAACCTTGAAGTCCTTATGACTGACCCTATCAGCACAGATATGGGAAAATCATGGGCAAAAGTTTATCAAATTAAACAATTTGATCGAAGATTCTCAGAGGTTTCGACCCAGTCCGATATTGCAAAGAAATATGAAGATATCCAAGAAGGGCTTACCGGAGCGCAGATATTAAGCACTCTTTCAAAAGAATCGGAAATACCTCTGTCCCCTGTTCCAACTCAAGCTGAAGACTCAGAAGAAGAAAGCCCAACAATAGAAGAACATTTTGATGCAAACGATTCTCAAAGCTTTGATTGGAAGCAGACAAAATGGTTTGCTCTCTTTGTTGTCGCCTTTATCGGGATTATTACAGTTCTTAGTGTTTGGGATACACCTACAAACCAATCAAAAAGATCACCCGCAAGTGTTAACAAGTCTGTAAAAAAAAAGTCAGTCAAAAAATACACTCCCAAAACCAGAAAAGTTCAAAAACAGGCCAAAACTCAAAAAAGAAATCAGCCTAAAGTTCAAAACAAAAGACGAGCGAGAGCAAGAACTCAAAAGCCAGTTGAAAAATCCAGGGCCTTTAGAAGTTTAAACAAAGAAAGAAATGGAAGAAGATCTCCAGCATCTTATGATGAAGATGATGGCCACGACGACAGCGATCCCTACGAGCAAGATGAAGTGAGAGATCAAGTTTCGAAAGAGACAATGGATCCCTACGAAAGAGAAGAAGAGTTTGAAAGACAAAGACGGCGAGATGAACGTCGGGACCTTGATAGTGGGCCTCGAGCAGAAAGCGATGACCCAGACAGTCATGAAAATGATGATGAAAGCCTTGGGAACCCTGAAGGTGATGTCTATTATTCCCCCACTCCTAAGAAAAAATAGTTCCTCCTAAGTTTTTATTTAAAAGATCAAATGGCCATCACTTAAATGACCGTGATAGATTTATGTCATGGAAAATACAACACAAAACAGCACAAATGATCTTAGTCATCTTTGCCAGGAGTTTCGTTCTCCAGCATTTCCCGGCTCATATTTTTTAAGTTTTGAAGGAATAGAAGGGGCCGGTAAATCGACCCAAATTGCAAAACTAAGTCTTTATCTCGAAGAAAAGGGATACCGAGTTCTTACTTTAAGAGAACCAGGAGGAACTTCATTTGGAGAGAGGCTTCGCTCAGCGATCCTTAACTCAAGCAATGAGATTCACCCTCTTGCTGAGGCCCATCTTTTTGCCAGTTCAAGAGCACAGCTTCTTCATGAAGTTTGCCTCAAAGAACTTGAGAAACCTGGAACCATCATTATTTATGATCGCTATTTAGATTCAAGTCTTGCCTATCAAGGTCATGCTAGAGGCTTAGGCCTTGATTCAGTTCTAAGAATGCACTTAAGCTTTCCTCTACACCTTGTGCCCCATCTCACATTCTACTTAAGAATTCCACTTGAGACATCTATACAGAGACAGGCCCTGCGAAATCTTCCTAAAGATTACTTTGAGTCGCGAAATGAGGATTTTCATCGAAAACTCATTGAGGGCTATGACCAAGTTGCCGAACTATTCCCAAGCCGAATAAAGCAAATTCAGGCCAATGTTGGTGAAGACCAGGTTTATGAAAGTATCGTCGAAGCCGTCGATAATCTTATTAGTGCAAAAGATTAGTCCAAGGCCTTAAGAAGTGGAATCAATCCATGCAGACAGACTTATTGAAAGCTATAAGCAGGACAAGCTAGGACACTTCTATATTCTTAATGTTTATCAAACCTCAAAAGCCCCCGAGCAAATCCAAAGCTTCATTGAGACCCTTTATCAAAGCATTACAAATCGCGAGACTTCGTTCACTCAATTCTTTGACGACAATAAAGAGGAAAACCAAGAACTCTTTCATTCAGACTTCACCTTTTTCAATACTCAAGACAAAACTTATAGTGTTGAGAGTGATGAGATTATCGACTTTTTTCGAACACTTGAGTTTAGACCCCAGGAGCTTAAAAAGAGATTCTTTATTTTTATTGATGCCCACAAACTTAGTGATTCTATACTCAATAAAATGCTTAAATCCTTGGAAGAGCCACCTAGCTGGTGCTGCTTTCTCTTCTTTTCTTCATCTGAATCAGGATTTTTGCAGACGATTGAAAGTCGTGCAGTAAAACTTCAACTTCCAAGACCTAAAATGTTTGAGGCCACTCAAACACAGGGCTTTGATCATTGGTATGGGCAAAACATTAACTATTACGCCCAAAACATCTCACCAGAACTTATCGATGACCTTAAAACGAGTATTACGCGGGCGCTAAAAAATGATCCTTGGAAACTTTTTGAGCTTTTTAAGTCCAATAAGCAAATGGAAGGACTCTTTTTCAAACTCTTTCTCGAATTTGTGAACTTTAAGCCTCTAGAAAAGCATGACAAACTTAAAATCGATCAAACAGTGAGAAACTATGAGCGGGCGGTCAAGTTTCATCACAGTGTTCAAGGGAGAGTTTCCCTACTTATCACAACCATGCAGCGCGCCATATACGCAAAATAGCCCCATTCCTCTTACATAGACAAGATATTGGAATAAGGGCATAATTTGAATTTGCGAATTCAATTTAAGGCAACGAATAATAATGAACGATACAAATACTTCCGCTCAGGCAACCCCCGCGGAAGATGAACATAATAACTCCGAAAATAGCCGAACGATCACCCATGAAGATGGGACTGTTGAGGCAAAACCTGAACCCCAAGAGCACCAAGAGCACCAAGAAAAAAATAAGCGCTTCAACGAAGGTGATCCTCTAACATTTGTCAGAGTTCGCTTTCCAGGCAACGCCAAATCCTTTCCCTTTCTTCTCGGAAAGAAAAACTTTCGCTACGGACAAAAAGTCGTGGCCATGAGTGATAGAGGAATGGCAGTTGGCTATATCAACTCATTTCCCTATGAAAAAGCTTATCAAGAAAATATGGGGCAGCTAAAGACGATTGCGAAAATTGCCACCCAAGAAGATCTCGACCTTGAAAGTGAACTCATTGAAAAAGAAAGAAAGGCCGAGGTTCTTTGCAATAAACTTATCGATGATCATAAACTCAATATGAACATTACTCATGTTCAGTATATCCAATATGGAAAAAAGGCGGTCTTTTATTTTACAGCCCCTGAAAGAGTCGACTTTCGAAACCTTGTTAAAGACCTTGTGAAAGATCTGAAAATGAGAATCGAACTCAGACAGATTTCAGTAAGAGACAGATCAGCAGCTCTTGGGGCCGTTGGGGCATGTGGGCTGCAAACTTGTTGCTCCTCATTTCTTGGTCGTTATGGGCATGTCAGCATGAAACTGGCCAAGAACCAAAATCTCGCCTTAATTCCAAGTAAGATCAATGGTGTTTGTGGGCAACTTAAGTGCTGTATCAAATATGAAGATGACGTTTATTCTGAAAAAAGAAAGAAGCTTCCAGGTGAAGGGAAAATCGTGAAACTTGCCAATGGCGATATTGGTAAGGTTTATCGACTTCATCTTTTAATTGAACAATTTGAAATGCTGACTGATCGAGGAGTTCGAAAGCGTTACGCAAAAAATCAATTTGTTGATGGAGTCAGACTTCCTAAAGATTATAAATACCCGCAAAAGTTTGACCATGTTACTGACGAAACATCTACGGTTATTGGCTTGAGTGATGAAGATCAGAAACTTGCAAAAAAGTTTGCTCAGTATCACAACAATCAAGATATTGATAACGACCAGGATGAAGAGGTTATCGAAACAGACTATGATGATGCTTCAGCTGAAGAAGTCAAGGCCAAAGATGAGCGACCTCCTTCCAAGGAAACTCCCAAAAAAGATCAAAAATCTCAACCTCGTTCAAAAGATGATTCGAAAAAAAGAAATAATAATCGTCGCAACAGAAATCGAAACAGAAACAAAAAGTCTGCAAAACCAAAACAGACTAAAGACTAATCCTCATTTGAAATTTGAGAAAGATCTCCTGGAAGTTGTTTTTTAGCATTGGCGCCAAGTTTCTTAAGCTTTTCAAAACGGCTAATGATATTACCTCGTCCATCTTTTAACTTATTAAAGGCTTGAGCATAAGTTTCCTGAGATTTTGAAATGGAGTCTCCAATCTTTTGTAGGTCTTCTATAAAAAGAACCATTTTGTCATAGAGCTTCCCACTTTCATCGGCAATTTGAAGGACGTGCTTATTTTGTTTTTCTTGCTTCCAGATAGAGGCCACTGTTTTTAAAGTGGCAAGTAATGTTGTTGGGCCAACAATCACAATCGATTTTTCCCATGACTTTTGAAACAGATCGGGGTCGAGTTGAAGGGCCAAAGAATAAGCTCCTTCAATTGGAAAAAACATAAGAGTAAATTCAGGAGAGCTTAATTTCTCATTAAGATGATATTTTTTTCCTGAAAGGCCATCCAAATGAGATTTAACAGAGTTTAAAAACAACTTACTTGCTTCACTTTGTTTCTCTCCATCAGTTTCAGACATTGAAGAAACAATCGCTTCGTAATGAATAAGTGAAACTTTTGAATCAATCACAATATGTTTTTCATCGGGAAGATTCACGATGATATCTGGCATTTGCCTTTTGCCAGATTCATCAACAAGTGAAAGATCCTTTCCTTGCTTGATGAACTCCTCTCCCTGTCTAAGACCTGAGCTTTCAAGAATTCTTTCAAGAACAATTTCTCCCCAATTCCCCTGAACTTTCACATCGCCTTTTAAGGCCTTAGTGAGGTTATTGGTCTCTTGACTCATTTTTTCGTTAATCTCAAACATATGCTTCATCACAGTTTTGAGCTCTGTTCGGTCTTTAATGTCTGAGCTATGAGTCTCTTCCACTTTCTTTTGAAACTCAACAATTCTTTCTTTTAAAGGATTTAATATTTCAGAAATCTGCGATGAGGACTCTTTTTTAAAGTTCTGGCTTTTTTGTTCGAAAATCTTATTGGCCAGATTCTCAAATTGAGTCGTTAATTTAGAGTTGAGTTCTTCAATCTCTTTAAGCTTCTGTTCAGCAAGTTCTTCTTTTTCTTTTTGCAGTTGTTCAAGCCTTACTTCCTGTCGAGAAATAATTTTCTCTTTTTCAAGATTTGTTTCTTGAAGAGTTTTAATACGCTCTTCTTTTTCTTGTTGCTCTTGACTCCAGTTCTTTTGACTCTCTTTTAAAATTTCAAGTTCTTTTGATGCACCTGAGCCTTTAACAATTTTGATAACGAGTGCACCTAAACTGATAAGAAAAAGAGTGAGAAATAATAAACTTGTCCCCTCCATTTAAAAATCTAAACTTTTAGGGGTTCTTGGAAAAGGAATCACATCTCTTAGGTTCTTCATTCCCGTGATATAACAAATGGCCCTTTCAAAACCAAGACCGAATCCTGCATGCTTCACACTTCCATGTTTTCGAAGATCGAGATACCACCAAAGAGGTTCTTTATGCATGCCCATCTCATCCATTCTCTTTGTGAGTTTCTCAAGGTCGTCCTCTCTTTGTGAACCACCAATCAACTCTCCCATGCCAGGAACCAGAACATCCATAGCTCGAACAGTTTTTCCATCATCATTTTGTTTCATATAAAATGCTTTAAAGTCTTTAGGATAATCTGTCACGATAACAGGAGACTTAAAGTGCTCTGTCGCAAGGAATCTTTCATGTTCAGTTTGAAGTTCACTTCCCCAAGTGGTGGGGAACTCAAATTTCTTTTCAGAATTATTGAGAATATCTATTGCTTCAGTATAAGTGATTTTTTTAAATTCACATTCAGAAACGTTTTTAAGAGTTTCAAGATGGCCCTCATCAATATCAGCACCGGGTCTTTTCATAAGAAAATCTAATTCTGCTTCACACCTCTCAAGAACGCTCTTAATAAGATATTGAACATAATCCGTTGCAAGCTCAGCAACATCATCAAGATCTGCAAATGCAACCTCGGGCTCAATCATCCAAAACTCACTAAGATGCCTTGGAGTATTAGAGTTCTCTGCTCTAAAAGTAGGACCAAATGTATAAACCTTTCCTAGTGAAAGAGCGTAGCATTCCGCTTCAAGCTGTCCTGTCACACAGAGACTGGCCTGTTTTCCAAAAAAGTCCTGTGAATAATCAGGAGCTTTGCCTGAACGAGAAAGTCCTTCGAGGTTTAATGTGGTGACATTAAACATCTCTCCCGCACCTTCTGCATCAACACCAGTAAGAATCGGAGTATGAAGATAATAAAATCCTTTTTGGTCAAAAAACTGGTGTGTCGCTAAGGACATCACATGACGAATTCGAAAGATTGCACCGTAAAGATTTGTTCGGCCTCTGATATGAGCATTCTCTCTTAGAAATTCTAAACTGGTGGCCTTTTTTTGCAGAGGATAACTTTCATCTGTTTTTGAAAAGATTGTGACCTTTTTTCCCTGCATCTCAATGCTTTGACCTTTTCCTCCAGAAGTGACCAAACGACCTTCAATTTCAACAGAGCTTCCCGTTAAAAGAGACTTTACTTCTTCATAATTTTCAAGATCTGCATCGATAATAATTTGAAAGTTTTGCTGACAACTTCCATCGTTAAGATGAATGAAGCTAAACTTTTTACTCTTTCTTACTGAGCGAATCCACCCTCGGACCTTGCCATCTACATTAGAAAGGGATTCAGAAAGTATTGTTTTAATTTCGTAAGTGTTCATCACCAATCCTTAAAATCTATAACGTTTCGTTAAAGACGCTTTTGACCTTATCTGCCTGAAGTCGTGCCCCAAATGACTGAACAAGCTCTGAAGCTTCAGCACAAGCAAGTTTGCCCGCTTCACCAAAAGAATAGCCGTGAGTAATTCCATAAAGAAATGATCCTGCAAAAAGATCTCCAGCGCCATTGGTATCAATCGCCTTAACTTTTGGAGCAATCACATCCACTTCTTTTGTTCCATCCCAAAGCAAGGCCCCCTTTGAGCCCATTGTGATAGCAAATTGATGGGCCTTCTTTTGAAGAGCTGAAAAAGCTTCTGTGATATTTGAAGCATTGGTATAACGACAGGCTTCGGCTTCATTACAGAAAATTAAATCAACCTTATCGCCAATGACTTCATCAAAACCGCTTTTAAAATATTCAACGACTCCAGGATCTGAAAGAGTGATTGCCGTCTTAACATTATGTTTTTCGGCGATCTCTTTTGCTTTGATTGCCGCTTCTTTTCCAGTAGGAGATGTTACGAGGTAGCCTTCAATGTAGAGGTACTCACTCTCAGCAATTGCTGACTCAACAATTTCAGAGACACCAAAAGACTGAGAAATTCCAAGATGGGTGTTCATGGTTCGGTCAGCATCGGGAGTGACGAAAACTAAGCATTTTCCAGTGACACCTTCATTAAGTGTTTCGCTGGTGAGATTTGTGGCCACATTATTGGCCTTTAAATCCTTGTAATAGAATTGACCGGTTTCATCAGATGCGACTTTGCAGGAATAAAAACTCTTACCACCAAGTTGGGCCATCGCAATACAGGTATTAGCAGCAGAGCCACCACAAGCTCTTTTGTGTTGAATCCCATGGAGCTTGTCCACGAGCTCTTGTTGCCGCGACTCATCAACTAAAACCATAAGTCCTTTATCAACACTCATCTTGGTGAGAAATTCGGGTTCTACCTCATATTCATAGTCTACTAGCGCATTGCCCAATCCATATACGTGATATTTTTTCATGATAAAGATTCCTCATATGTTTAATGATAAAATAATACCTGCAAAACAATAACTTAAGCTCACCATTTTTACAAAAACAATGGCCAAAAACGGGGCTTAAGTCTATAAGACCAGTACACTAAAACACTCATGCACGACTTACGGAGCCTGATTTATGAAGCCGCAATTTTTAAAAGATAAAGAAGAGCAAAAGAATTCTCAAAAAAACGATAAAAAGGCGCAATTCAAAAAGAAAATTGAAGGGGCACTAGAGGATATCAAAAGCTTCAATCAGGAAAAATATGAAGAACTCCAAGAAGTTTTTCTTTCAAAAGTCGATAAAATCAATGTCCAAAAAAATGTGATTATGGGATTTTACGCTCAAGTCATTCAAGAGTTAAGACGTCTTCGAAGTGAAGGGGGAAAACAAGTCGAAACTCTCCAAAAGACCACTAAGAAAAAAGTGGAGAAGGCCGTCAAAAATGCTGAAAAGCAAGTTAAGGCCACCACGAAAAAAGTCGTGAGTACTGTAAAAAAAGAAGTTAAAGACCTTGAGAAAAAACTCAAAAAAGAGGCCAAAGACATTGAGAAGAAAGTAAAAGAAGCGGTCAAAGACGCTGAAAAAGCTGTAAAGAAGACGACAAAGAAGACGACAAAGAAGACCACAAAGAAGGCCTCTAAAAAGACAACCAAAAAGACAACTAAAAAAACAACTAAAAAAACAACAAAGAAAGCTGCTAAAAAGACTGCAAAAAAAGTGGCCAAAAAAACGGCCAAAAAAACGACTAAGAAAGCGGCTAAAAAAGTGACAAAAAAAGCCGCTAAGAAAGTCACCAAAAAGACAGCAAAGAAAAAGACCAGCAAAAAATAAGACAACTGATAAGAAGCTGATATTGCGTCAGTTTTTGGACTCAAAAGCAGAGTTTGCCACAAAACTCTGCCAAAATTCAAAATTAAGAAATCCTTAAATTTCCAAAGATTAAGTACTTAAGTTTTACCCTCGGATTAGCCGATAAAATCTAGAGTAGAGATTTTAGAGAGTCCCCAAGGAGAACCTTTTGAAAACATTAAACTTTGCTGTCGTTTTCATTCTAAGCCTCATGTTATTTGGCTGTTCTGGTAAAAGTAATAAGACAGAAGCTGTCTTTTCCGTAAAATTAGGGAGTTCTTTCTCTGGAACTTTCCTTGGTGGCTACATTATTAGAGCTGAAAAGCTGGGAGAGCCGCCAATCTATCTTGAAGGTAGTGGCAATCAAATCACTTATGAATTTAATGATGGGACCTGGAACTTTCATGTGGTTGCCTTTAAAAGTGCAGCAAACTTGAATGACGATAAAGGCTGTGGGGCCTCAAACGCCACGTTCCCATTTCCTAATACTGACTCTCCTACGGTTGTTCTCAACGTTAATGAAGTCAACTGCCCACTTGATCCAATGTATGGAAGAATCATCTTTGATAAAAAAATGAACCCTTCGCAAAGGGCCATCACTCAAGCTTCATTTGATCTCATGCAGAGAATTTCAACTGATACGAGACTAGATTCAAGCAACCCAAGCTGTGGAACTGAAGCTACCGATAATGACAAAATTAACTGTATTAAAGCGAATGTTCTCGATAGTGGTTCGGATCCAAATCTCCTTCTTCACCCGAACTTTAAAGATGAGGGTCAGGATATTACGGCCTTTCAGTCTGATTTTTTCAGCCACAACTTTCAAGCGGTCAATCTTCCAGGCGTTAATATTGAAACCTTTGTTCTTGGGTTTAAAGGATACTTCCCAGGTAGTGGATCAAATACCGACCCTGAAAGAGCGAGTTTTGAAGTTGAAGTTCAACTTGATGAAGGTGGCCAACCTTCAAATGAAAAGAAAGTTTTCTCATTTGCTTATGATTACGATAACAACAAACTTACGTGGTATGGAGACCAAACAGGAAATGTCACTTTGAACTACCCAAATCTCCATCATGCTTCTGGAGGAAGACCAGTTCTTCTTTACCGAAGAGGTGGGCCAACTTTTGATCGAATCATTTTACCAGATGGTTCTACCACTGCGAATGTCAACTTACCAGATGATACTTATGACCTGCTTTTAGTTTATTTTGATTCAAACTCTGTTACTGGAACTCACGAATGTGGTTACCTTTCCGGTGAAAACGTTTCAGGAGCGACGAGTATTACTTTTTCTTCAGCAACCCCTGGTTGTCTTACAAACTTTTCCATTGAAAAAATTAACAACAACGTCACAAGTGACTTTAATCACGTCATTAATGAAGGTAAAGCTGTTATTAATGGGGAGCCAAGACTCACCTATTCTCTCACAACTTTAAATGAATCAAGTAATAATGATGGTTCAATTGATCAAGTTATTATTGTTAATCTTCTTGATCCAACAGCACATACTTGGGCAACAACGACAGGTGATATTCATACAAACTTAGTAGTGTCTGGCCTTCCTGCTGGTCTCAGCGTGTCCCCCGCTGATATCACGAGGGTTTCTAATACCCAAATTACAATCGGAATTTCAGGTCTTGCATCTTCCCATACGGATGGAGATGACACCAATAGCATTAGCATTAATTTTAATCTCAATGCTTTTACGGGGGGGAATGGAAATAATGTTGCTAATCGACATATCAATGGAATCGCTATTGATTTTGATGACCCTGCCAATGCATCTCTTACGGCACAACAAAAATCAGCTTTTACGGCTGATGCCGAAATTTGGTTTAAAAAATTCGCTCAAAACTTAAATCAACTTGATTCAACTCAAGTTTTAGGTTCTGGAGAGCCTCATCCTTGTGACGGAACTTCGGGAGCAGGACTTACAAATTGTATGACAGAAGGAATCGTTGGTTCAGCTTTTGATAGCTTAGTTCATCCAAACTTTCGCGATGAAGGCGAAAACTTCACAGATTTTAGAGATAAGTTCACCAGTGATAAAATCTTAAAAGCTGTTCCGGTTGAGACTACCGATGTCTCAGCCGCAAACCTTTACTCTAACGGCACTGAAGCTCAAATGAGAGATGGCTTTGAATCCATGACCTTTACGATTAATATGACAATCCATGAAGGATCATCAGTCTTTAATGAAATGATCCGCTTTGTTCTGATAAGAGACTCAGGAGATTCAGATAAAATTAAGTGGTATGGTAATCAAAAATCTTATGGCCTTTATTGGGGACCTCATGCCAAGAGATCAAAGATCAAAGTCGACAGTGTCAATCCTCAAGTTTATGATTTTTGGTATCGAAAAAGCTTTAAAACCGGTTACCAAATTCATCTTGACGATGACACCAACGCTATTTCATCAAATGTCGACCGAGTTCACGTTTCAGTTCCAAAAACTTCGGGACAAGTGGATTTTGTTTTCAAGATGAGAGACGAAGGTGGAAATTCTTATCGTCTCGTTCACGACAAAAACAATAATGGACAATTAGATGGTGACGAGTATGAATCATCTGCCTTTTTTGACGATGCCACAGCAGATTCGATTATAAATAGTATTGCGACTTCTCAAACAACAACAATCACCATTGAATTTCTCGATGACACTCCAAATGAGGTCATTTACGTGCCAACTCAGGCACCTCCTCTTTATGCAAGTCTTAATGATTCATTGTTTGCTTCTTGGCATATTGATCTTGATAACCCTGGACATAAGACTAGTTTTTGCCATGCAAGCGCGACGACTATTTCGCCATCTGACTTTAATAACTCTACGGAATACTGGGATATCCCATCGGCAGGGAACCTTGATTACGCAAGCTATAACTACAGCATAAATCCTAGTGGTGGAGGCCATCATCGCTTTGATCTCGATACCTCCAATAGAGTTATCACAATTCCTTCTGGAACCTTAAATGAACTTTTCATAAGTGTTTCTCATGAGTATAACGATGTTTCCTACACTTCCGAGTTAGGTTGTCGTACATCAGGTTCACCTGTGACTCTTTTACAATTTGATAACCATACAGATCAAAATGTTCAAAACTCTTTTGGCTTTATGCAAGACCAAGCTGACTTTGGAAACTTCCCTAGTGGCGCAACTCAATGGGTTTACCTTGGTCTTTATAATAATTCAGAGCAAAGTGTTAACATTACAAACGGCTTCCCTCCTACTTTAATAAATACAGGAATGGCATTAGAAGATCAGACCTTTACCGCACTCGACACAACGATGAGCCCGAGATGTGCTTCTGATCGGATTATCCTTTCCGATAAATTCTGTTTATTAAAGATTCAACTTGATACCACTCAAATCGAAGGGGACCTCTTTGAAAGCTCCTTCTCCTACTCTCTTGATATTAATGGACAAACAAATATCCCATACTCACAAAGCATGCGCTTTAGCTCAGATGGAAACAGTGCCTTTGAGTTTAGAGATAGTGGTGGATCTCTCTTAGCAAATAATGAAATCGACTTTGGAACAACTGGGCCAACAACCCCTGTAACAGTTGAGATCAGGATTCAGTTTAAAAACAATCACTCAGTGACAACGCCTTACATGAGTGAAGATATTAACTTCTTCGATTACGGTATGGTTTCAAGCAGTAATATCAGCTTTCAATATTATGATAATGCCAGTGCCCCTCTTGCTGATGCCAATGCCTGTGCTCAATTTCTAAATGGATCGAATGCCTCATACTGTAAAGTTGAAGTGACCTTCCATCCAGTTGCAGGCTATGGACAAACTTCAGGAAATATCAGTTTTGATCAATACTGGTTTGGTCCAGATGGTGGAGCTCAAGGGAGTGTGAAGTTTAAGGCCCAAGAATAATTTGAGATAAAAGCCTTATTCAAAGATTGTCCCTGCTACTTTCTTTGGCAGGGAGAATATTCCTTTGAGAACAGAAGCAAACCAAGAGGTATTTCTGAATCCATAATGTCCACCGTGTTCGACTAGAAGAAGTTGCTCTTCAGGATATAGATCCCAAGCATCAGACTCGTTCAACCAATCATCTTTGGCCGAGATAATGAGGATATTATTGGATTCTTTTTGAGCGCGATCAACCCAATATTTAAGTGTTGCAAGCTCTGATGTATAGAAACCCCAAAGTTCAGGGGCATACAAATCAAAGTAGTTTTTAAAGGTAAACTCTTTTTGCCATTTCGATTTTCCCTGGCTTTTCACAGGGAGATCGTGAGTCTTAAGATACTTGTCGGTCATTTTCACAAGATTTTTCTGAAAACTATGATAGACACTTAAGGCCTTGGCATTAAATTGAAGCTCTTCTTGAGAAGCCTCATTACTACAAACTTTAAAATAGTCACCGATAATCCCAAAAAATCCTTGTTCAGAGGATTTTTCAGCAACTTCGAGGATATATTGATCAAGAATCTCAACGCTCTTTCCATAATCCGCAGGAGGTGAAATTAATGTAGTTTCACCTGTTAAAAGCTTAAGCTGCTCACCATCGAGCGCCGTTATTATGGTTGCCAAGAATGCCCCATAGCTTAGACCAGACAATCTAATATTGTTCCTATCGACAAGGTTTCTTGATTCAAGATCAGAAATAATTTTTTGCATCAACCTGTAAAATGTTTTTGCTTCATTCACAAAGTCGCCAGGCTTATAGCTTGCTTTCAGTGAAACAAAGCTTGGATGCAGTGGAGATGGAAAAGTGACCACATGATGGCCAAGTTGAATATAGTCATGGATAAATCTCGTAGAATCTATTCCAGACACTGAACCAAATGAACCAGGAAAAACAAATACTAAGGGAGACTTTAAAGGAGTATAAGTCTTTTTCTCGTTTAATTTTTGTTGAAGGTTTCTTAGACGTGACTTTGGTTTTTCAACTTTAGAATGAAGTGCATATTTAACCTGAACAGGTTTTTGCAATTCCTTATCATTAAATTTTTTAGTTTCTATTTTAGCTAGTCCAAACAATGACTTATTCGGTCGTTTACAAAAACCAAGTAAGGTTGAAACAAAGCTATCTTTTGCATTCGGCTTATAAGGAGCAAAAGATGTATCTCTTCCCTTTGCAAAACTAAAGTCTGAGATTAAAAACAATACCATCATCAATGATAAGTAGATTGTCTTTATCCTATGAAACATGGGTTCCCCTTGATGATAGTCTTTAGTTTATGAGCACATTAATTGAGTACTAAATAGTGCCTGGATTGGCAGTAATAACACACCTTGTTTGAAAAATATTCAGAGTTCATTATTATCAATAACTTAACCCATTTTCGGGTCATTGATAGTAAGTTTCCTCTCTGACTTTTTCTGTCAGCTAAAAAAAATGATTTTCACAGGTTTTTGCTTCTCTCGTGAAGTCCTGATTTCTGTTATAATTAAACTCGTGAATGACTCACTCTTCGAGCTACCAGGAAGGTATTAAGTGAAAAAGAAGCCCCTACTGTTCATCATCCTTGCAGGAATTCATCTCATCGAGCCTCTCTTTAAGTTATTTTACTTCAAGGCTTCAACAGGCTTTGAATGGACAGTCATCTTTAATAATGTTTTTTCCATCAACTCACCCAAGGCCATCTTCGAGTTTTGGTTTCTCTTTCCAATTGCGGGTATTGCCTTATTAACTGTAAAAAAATGGTCTTATCCGATCTTTGTAGCAGCTCAGGCCTACTCAATTTTTGCTCTTTTAACTTATCAAAAATTTACTTGGCCATATGTCGCTGAAACTCCTTTTATTGGCCATACCATGCTCGTGGTTTTCAATGTCCTTGTGATTATTTATTTCGCTCTTCCTGAAATTAGAAAACCCTTCTTCGATGCATCTCTTCGTTGGTGGGAAACTCCCACCAGATACTTTTTTGAAATGCCTTGTTCAATTTCATTTAATGACATCAACTCAATTGAAGATGTTAAGATCCATAACATCTCACGAACAGGTGCATTCGTTGCTTATTCAGGGCCAGTCAATGAAGGACAACCAGTAAAGATCAGACTGACTTACGGTCCTTATGATTTAAAGCTTCATGCTGAAGTCGTGCGCGTCAATGAATTTCAGGGAGTGAGAGGAATTGGTTTAAAGTTTCATTTCAAAACTCTCCTTGAGAATATTACAATGAGAAAAATGATGATACTTATTGATCGTCAAGAACCTAAACACTCCCTAGTCCCCGAAGAAACAAAAGCGGCTGCTTAATTTTATAATTGATACACATCAAAACGAACAAGTTTGGCTTCAATAATACTTGTAGGTTTAATTTTAAGAAGCTCTGGTGCCTTAGGATGTCTTTTAATTATAAGCTTCCCAGCATTTGAGCCTAAGAGAAATTCTGCGAATTCCACTTGGTCCCTATCCTCACCAACTTCATCTTTAATCCATTGAATGGTTTTACTGGGAGTACTTTTACTTCTAATATCTTGAAACATAGGATCGTAGTAAAGGATGTCATTTTGATCTGGCCTAAACTGATCATCCTCCATGGCATTTCCATGAATTAAATCCCAGCTGTTAAGATATTCTTTTTGATACTCTTGGTTTAAAATGAGTTCTTGAATGACCTTCAAAAACCGCTTGAAAACGTTTTCGTTTCTTTCATAAGAGATAAGCTTATGAACATTTTTCTGCTGCCTAGAGAGATTTTCAAGATAACTCCAAAGAAAAAGACTATCAATTCCCCCACCAAGAGTAAGGTCGTAGACTTGTCGATAGGGAGCTTTTCCTAAGGCCTTTCTTAGGGGATTATTGGAAGTATCTGACATGAGAGATCTAAGCTTTTTCGCAAGCTTTTGGACCTCTTGGGCTTCGTCTTTATAAAGACTCTGCCCATCATTTGCCTCAACCGGAGGACTTTCTTTTGAAGCCCCAGTATTACAGCTAGATAACACTGTGCGCGTAAAAATTTTCTTAGACTCAAGTTCAGCATTCATCGACGAAATCTTGATGAATATGATACGCTTTGTCTATATTTTTAAGATTTTAAGACATTGTCTTCAAACCACACACAGAGGATGTTCATGAGTACAACACTTGAAAACCAAGAATCTCAAAATGAAACAACTAAAACGTCTTATCCCCTAGGCCTTCCCTACAATCTTGAAACTTTGCCCAGAGAAAAAAGAAAGTATTATATCGGACCTGATCAAGAAGAAATTGAGGCTATGCTTAAAGAGTTGAAATTAACTTCATTAGAAGAGCTCTTCTCTCATATTTCAGACGACGTAAAATTTAAGACAGCGCCTCAATTTGAAACAGGTTATAGCTACGAGAATTTAAAAGCTCACGTGGAAGAACTTTCAAAAAGAAACCGCGTCTGTACAAACTTTATTGGTGATGGTCTTAAAGATTTTAAACCTCATAATATTATCGGTGACATCTGCAATATTCGAGGTCTTACGACGGCCTATACCCCATATCAACCAGAGAGATCACAGGGAACACTCTACACTCTTTGGTTTTATTCAAGTTGTATGAAAGAACTTACAGGTTTTGAAGGGATCAATGCTTCTCTCTATGAAAGGTCTACTTGTCTTTATGAAGCCCTCCATACAGCAAAACGTCTATTGAGAAAAACCCAAACCAAGGCCTTAATTGTTGGTGCCATTTATCCAGGCGATAAAGAAGTCTTAGAGACCCTAAGCGAACAAACTCAGCTTGAAGTTGAGTTCTTTCCCGTTGATTCAAAAACCGGTGTAGTCGACATCGATTCTCTGAAAGATCACCTTGAAAGAAATAATGATTACTGCGCACTTGCTTTCAACCAGATCAATCACCTTGGTCTTCACGAACAAGTTCATGAACTCACAGACCTAGCAACAGCCCATAAGATAAAATCCATTGCCATTATCGATCCCATTATGAGTGCAACTGGTGGCCTTCTTCCTCCAAGTCAATTTGGATCAGAAGGCCAAGGTGTTGATATTATCGTAGGAGAAGCCCAACACCTCGCTCTTGATCTTAACTATGGAGGTCCAGGACTTGGTCTTTTTGGAATCCGTTATAACGATAACGATAGAATCTCGATTCGATCCACTCCAGGACGTTATGTAGGAAAGGCCAAAGACCAAAGTGGTCAAGACTGTCTGACCATGGTTCTTTCCACTCGAGAACAACATATTAGAAGAGATAAGGCCACATCCAACATCTGTTCAAATCAATCTTTTGTCGCGACTCTTGCTGGTGCCAATATGCTAGCACTAGGTGATCAAGGAATGTCTGAAAAGATAAAAAGAGCAAAAGAAAACTGCCAAACGTTTCTCGAGAAGGCCCTTTCTTTAGAAGGAATTGATCTTGCTTTTGAAAATACCAATTTCTGGAATGAAGTCACTCTAAAACTAGACCTCAGAGATTCAAATGATCTTGATGAACTTATCTTAAAAGCAAGTGAACAAGGTCTCCATATTGGAGTCAACGTCACCAATCGAACGCAAACAGAGAAACCTCTTCTTCTGATCTCTTTTTACGAGCATCATTCAAAAGAAGACATTGAAAACCTCATCACGTTTCTTAAAGATTCATTTCAAAATGAATCAAAAACGGATTTTAATCTCCAGTTTGATAAAGAATATTTACGAACAGATTCTCCAACAATCCCTCAAATTGAAAGAGATGAACTTCTTAACTTCTATCAAAAGCTTGGAGAGCTTAACTTTAGTCCCGATGATAATGTTTATCCTCTCGGTTCCTGTACCATGAAGTACAATCCTTATATCAATGATTATGCGGCAGGACTTAAAGGCTTTCAAAAGATCCATCCTCAAGCCCCATTAAAAGATGTGCAAGGAAACCTTGAAATTCTTTATAAAACTCAAGAAGAGTTCAAGGCCATTACAGGTCTTCCAGGAGTCACAACTCAACCGGTCGCAGGAGCTCAAGGAGAGCTTGTTGGACTCAAGTTGTTTCAAGCCTACCATAAAGAAAACTCCAAAACTCAAAGAGACATGATTCTTATTCCAAGGTCGGCCCACGGAACCAACCCCGCCACGGCAACTGTCGCTGGATTTGTTTCAGGAAAAACAGAACAGGGACGGCCCACAGGAATCATCACCATTAATGCCAATTCCGAAGGACAGATGGATCTTGAACAAATTAAAGACATTGCTTCTCAATATGGAGATCATATTTGTGGAATAATGGTCACAAACCCCAATACTTCAGGAATTTTTGAAAATAACTTTAAGGCCATGGCCGATATCATCCATGAGGTCGGAGGGTTCGTTTACATGGATGGGGCCAATATGAATGCCATCGCTGGCTTCGTTGATCTTGGCAAACTTGGAGTTGATGCCGTTCATAATAACCTTCACAAAACGTGGACCATCCCCCACGGTGGAGGAGGCCCAGGAGATGCGATCGTCGCCGTTAGCGAAAAGCTCATCCCCTATCTTCCAGGAATTCAAGTTCTCAGGACAGAATCAGGTTATGAACTTCAAAAGCCAGAGAAGTCCATCGGAAGCTTTCATCGTCACTTTGGAAACTTTGCTCATAAAGTTCGCTCGTACACCTATATTAGGGCCCTTGGCCCAGAAGGGGTAAGACAGATGTCTGCCATTGCCGTTCTTTGTTCACAATATCTTTTGAAACAAGCGAAGAAATATTATCCAACTCTTCCTGAAGGAACAGAAAAAACTGAAAGAATGCATGAGTTTATTATCACTCTTAGTAAAGAGATGTTTGACAAGCTTGCGACTGTTGGAATCCCTAAAACAAAGGCCATGGGACAAGTAGGAAAAGTCTTTCTCGATTTTGGTCTTCACGCGCCAACAGTTGCCTTTCCTGAGCCACTAGGAATGATGATTGAACCAACAGAGAGCTTCACTAAAGATGAGCTTGATCGTTTTGTTGATGTCTTAAAATCTATCGCAAAACTTATTCTTGAGCATCCTGATATCGTTGCGAAGGCGCCACTTAGAACTCCTATTTTAAAAGTTCAAGAAGTAGAGGCCAATAAAAAGCCCGTTCTTTTTGAAAAGATACTGGAGCTTCCCAAAATTCCAAATGCTCAATGGCAGCCGCAGGAAATGATGAAACAATCAGTTGAAGAGATTTTTAACGATATCCGAAAGTCTAATTAGAAAAAAAGAAATTTGTGGAAAAGGGAAAAGCACAGTCAAATTGCGCTTTTCCCTTCTTACACATCCCACTTAAGAATCTATCCTATTTCTTCAAGTGGAACTCACGAGAGAGAGAAAGAGTGTAAATAAGTGTTAACAACCATTGACCAACTTTGCTACACAGTATGTAAAAATAACTCTCTTTTAGTTGAACACAAGTGAGACACAAATTGTGTTTCATTTTGTAACTATTTAATATTACGAGGAAATTCTCATTCATGAACACAGCTGAAGTAAACGATCGTTGCACATTTGCCATTATCTCTCACCCTGATGCGGGTAAGACAACAATGACAGAGAAGCTCTTGTGGTTTGGGCAAGTGATTCGAGAAACAGGAATGGTAAAGTCAAAACAAGGTCAGTATGCAAAATCTGATTGGATGGAGATGGAAAAAGAAAGAGGGATCTCGATAACCTCTTCAGTTATGTCTTTTCAGTTTAATCAAAGAAGTTTGCATTTGCTCGATACACCCGGACACAAAGACTTTTCAGAAGATACCTATAGAACTCTCACTGCTGTTGAATCAGTTCTTATGATGATTGATTCAGCAAAAGGTGTTGAGGAGCAAACGAAAAAGCTTATGGAAGTTTGTCGATATCGTGACACTCCTATTGTCACCTTTATGAATAAGTTTGATCGAGATGCCATGGATCCGTTTGAGCTTATTGATAATGTTGAAAAGATTTGCTCGATTCAATGTGTTCCATTAAGTTGGCCTGTGGGATCAGGTGTAGACTTTAAAGGTGTCTATGACCTAAGAACAAAAACCATTAAACTTTTTGGTGATGGTCACGATCCTCAAAACCCAAAACTCGTTGATGCCAGTGACTTTAACTCAAAAGAATTTCTTGATGTCATTGGAGAGGCCAACAAAGACCAGCTTGAAGAAGACCTCACAATGATTTCTGAACTCATGCCTCAGTTCAATGAGGAAGAATTTCTAGCAGGTATTCAAACTCCTGTATTTTTTGGTTCGGCTCTTTATAATTTTGGAGTCAAAGAAGTCATCGATTTTATCTCAAATCAATGTCCAGGGCCTAGGCCTCGCGAGGTTATTAAATCCCCCTATGATGATAGCGCTGAGAAAAGAGACGTTGAACCTCAGGAGAAAAAGTTTACTGGGTTTATTTTTAAAATTCAGGCCAATATGGATAAGCGCCATAGAGACCGTATTGCTTTTTTAAGAGTCTGCTCAGGTGTTTTTAAAAGAAATCAAAAAATCTTTCATTCTCGTACAGCCAAAGATATTCGAATCGCAACTCCTCTCATTTTTCAGGCCAGAGATCGCGAGATCGTTGAGGAAGCCTACCCTGGAGACATTATTGGACTCTATGATTCAGGAAAATATCAAATTGGTGATACGTTCACAGAAGGTGAAAAAATCCAATACACAGGTATTCCAAGCTTTGCTCCAGAAATTTTTCAACAAGTGACTTTAAGAGACCCCCTAAAAGGCAAACAACTTGATAAAGGACTCAGACAGCTTTCAGAAGAAGGGGCGGTTCAGCTTTTTAACAGAGTGGCACTTCAAGAAAAAGTTCTTGGTGCCGTGGGAATGCTTCAATTCGAAGTTGTGAAATTCCGCTTAGAAGATGAATATAATGTTGAAGGAAGCTATGGTTCTTACGCATTAGCTGGAGTGCGTTGGCTTAAATTTGATACTGACAAAATCAAAAATGAATTTATCGCCAAATATAACTCTGTCTTATATACTGATCATAAAGATCGGTTATGTTACGGAGTAAAATCTCCTTGGGATCTGAAACTTGCAAAAGAAAAGTTTCCTGACGTAAAATTTTACAAGAACTCGGATTATACGCAACTTGACCAAGATTTTGTTTAAGAGTTGGAGCATTATTAATGAGCATTCTTGATGATCTCGAAAATTCAATTGAAAGACCAGGTATGCTCATTGCAAAGCCCCCAGAATACGATATGGGAGTTGAAGAGATTCCCACTCTTTCTAAAACGAGTACTCCTTTAAACCTAATACTCAGTCATTCCAAGCAATCTGAAATTGCCAATTTTGAACAAATTCAAATCCTCGATGCCGCTGTTGAATTCTTTGATAAAGAAACCACGAATGCTCTTATTCTTAAATCGAGGATGAAAAAACAAAGTCTTCTTGAATATGTGAGCTGGGCATTAAATAAGGCCCTCGAGAGTTTAAGCCTTGAAAAGACCCCGATCATTCTGGATTTAGAAAAGCCTCAAACGGGAATCTCTACTGAGCCAAAATTTCTCGTGGTTTATAATGGTGGTAAGGCCGAATTTAAAAAACCTCATGCAAAAACCCAATTTGTCTATGTGCCACCAATCCTTAAGCTAGATAATATTGAAATGGATCCTGAAGCTCCCTATGCTCATGATAAAATGAGTGCTTCCATTTTTGTTTGGAATGAAATGCTTAGTCTTTCTTGCCAATCCCATGAAGATCTTAAATATCCTCTTCTCGATGCTTGGAAAGAGTTTCTAATCTAAAAGAACTTTCCCACTTCCACTTGAAACATTTCCAAGATAACTGGCCGGTGTTTGAAGTTCTGAATTTAAATAATTAAGGGCCTCTTCACATTGATCCTTTTTAACCACGGCAACCATACCAATTCCCATATTAAATGTTTCATAAAGCTCAAGCTTATTAAGACCTGTTCTTCTTGCGATCTCATTCATGACCTCAGGACGATCACTATCACTTGGAAGATCAGTCAAGTTGTAATCAAACTTTTGACTCATGCGAGGAATATTATGGATACCACCACCGGTAATATTAGATACTCCTTTAAATGAAGAACCCAGTTTTTTTCTAAGCCTTAAGACAGAATCCACATAAATTTTTGTTGGGGTGAGAAGTTCCCTTTTAAGATCGAACTCATCATCTTTTAAGACTTTTCGAACAAGGCTATAACCATTTGAATGAAAACCACTTGAATGAATCGAGATAAGGCAATCTTCATCTTCAAAATCATGAACAAAGCGCTCATCGTTTGAGACCATTCCTACAGCAAACCCTGCAAGATCAAGCTTTCCATCGGGATACATTCCAGGCATCTCAGCGGTTTCCCCACCAAGTAATGCCATTTGAGATTGCAGACAGCCTTCAACAATTCCAGAAAGGATTTCTTTTGAAACCTTTGCTTCGAACTTTCCCGTGGCGTAATAATCAAGAAAAAATAAAGGTGTCGCACCAACACAAATAAGATCATTGACACACATTGCGACGAGATCAATCCCAACAGTGTCGTAAATCTCCGTTTGGATTGCAAGCATGAGTTTCGTTCCCACTCCATCAGTCGCAGCTACCAGACTTTTATTTTCATCTATTTTATAAAGACCTGCAAAGCCACCTATTCCTTGCTCAACCGAAGGATTAAAAGTTTTTGTAACCATAGTTTTAAGTGTTTCAACAAAAGCATCTGTTTTTTCAACATCAACTCCGGCATCTTTGTAATCAATTTTATCGCTCATGATCTGACCTTTTAATGGTTGAAATGCCTTGTCCCAGTTAAGACCATTGATAGCCCCAATTCATCTGCAGCTTCAATAACCTTATCATCTTTAATACTTCCACCAGGTTGGACAACCATTTTGATTCCATACTCAGCAGCAAGTCTTACTCCATCATCAAATGGGAAAAAAGCATCTGAGATTAAGACAAGATTTGAAAAATCTGTAATCCCATTATGTTTTGCTTTTTCAGCAGCTTGTTCAATACTAATAAGCCGATTAGGATTGCCCATCCCTGCACCAATAAGCTGAAACCCACAGTCGGTTTTTTGCACCAATGAAATCGCGTTTGATTTAAGATATTTTGTTGCAGAAATACCAAAACGGATAAGCTGATCCTCACCTTTAATCTGTTCATTTTTCGTCACAAGTTTGAATTCGTTCTCAAGAACATGATCACAGTCTTGAATCACCATTCCGCCATTGATACGACGAGAGACCATCTCGTTTTTTGAAAGAGAACTCCCATCAAGTTGAATAACCCTTAAATTCTTTTTTGTTTGAAGGATTTCAAGGGCCTCTAAAGAGAAATCTTTGGCGATAATCACTTCAATAAAACGAGATGTTAAAAACTCAGCTTCGAGTTGAGAGACTTTCCAGTTGAGGGCAATAATACTTCCAAAGCTACTAACAGGATCTCCATTCCAAGCCAGCTCTAAAGCCTCAAGGGGTCTCTCTGATATGGCCTGACCACATGGATTTCCATGCTTCACAACAGTGGCGCAAAACTCACCAAATTCAGAAAGAGCATAGCAGCTTCTCAAAGCGGCATCGCAATCAAGAAGATTATTATAACTTAAAGGCTTGCCTTGAATGGGTGTCACTCCGGCCAGCCCCTGGTTATTGTGAAGAACAAAGCCTTTTTGGTGAGGGTTTTCTCCATAACGAAGTTCTCTTTTTTCAGAATAAGTTTCTTCAAGGGCCATTTCTGAACAAAGAGTGGTTGCAATCATTTGGTCATAATTGGAAAGAGTCGAGAAAACTTTTGCGGCAAGATTTTTTCGAAATTCAATCGATGTGCTTTTATTTTTTTGAAACTCAGCAATAAATTGATCGTATTGTGAGGGACAGCTCAAAACGGTGACATCATGAAAGTTTTTAGCAGCAGCCCTAAGCATTGTAGGCCCCCCCACATCAACTGATTCAATAAGCTCTGAAAGATCACTTGTTCTTTCTAATGTTCCTTTGAAATCATAGAGATTCACCACAACATAACTAATCTCAGGAATCTCAAGCTCTCGAATTTGTTCGCAGTCTTTTTGCTTTGACCTTCGAAAGAGAATCCCACTACAAATTTGAAAACTTAAAGTTTTCATTCTTCCGTCAAAAGCTTCTGGATTCCCCGTGACTTTCTCAACGGCCTGGACATCAAGACCAAAGGATTCAAGGTACTTTTTTGTTCCTCCTGAACTCAAAAGTCCAACTCCAGCTTCACTTAAAGTTTTTGCGACTTTTTCCAGTCCTGTTTTGTCGGTGACACTAAGAAGAGCAAACTTTTTGTTTTCTGTCATCATGATAAACCTTATTGAAAATTGTTATGATTTTGAATGTACTCAACAGCATTTTTAAAAAGATGAAGCCCAAGTGTTGGGTTTTGATCCCAAGTTAAACGGTCGGGATGAAGTTCTGGATAAAGATAAGCCTCGGGATGAGGCATAAGACCAAGGACATTGCCTTTTTCATTACAAAGACCGGCGATACTTTCAAAACTGCCATTGACATCCTCGTCATAAAGAAGGGGTGCATGGCCATCATCAATCAATTTCTTTAAATCATCTTGAAAACTTTCATCAACAATAATTCGTCCCTCTCCATGTCTTATTGGTAGATCAAGTGAACCAATCCCCTTGGTCCAAAGACATCGCTCTCCAGAAGTTCGAAGTCGAGTCCAGCGGTTAATAAACTTTGCACTTATATTCTCGGTAAGCGCAACTTTTGAAGCAACTTCGATATTGGGTAAAATATTGAGTTTCATTAAAACCTGAAAACCATTACAGATCCCAATCACGGGATGGCCTTTCTCAACAAATTCAAAAAGGGCCTCTTCAAAAAGACTTTTCAATTTGAGAGCAAGAATCTGCCCACTTCCTAGTTCATCTCCAAAAGAAAACCCTCCAGGAAGAACTAATCCCTTATAGCTTTTTAAAAGGTTTGGGTTTTCAGAGAAAGAACTTATGTGAACAATATCTCCATCTCCTCCAGCCTCTTTTATTGCAAGGAGGGTTTCTTTTTCACAATTAATTCCATCACCACTTAAAACTAAAAATTTCATGACCCTATCCTTAAACCCTTATTTAAGACTCTTCCAAGCATTTTCAAACTCGTTTAAATTCGCTTTGAGCTCATTTTTTGTTTTTCTTTGAATTGAGACTAATCCATCATCCTTCACTTGACCGATTCTGACTTTGGGAATTCCTTTCATCGCAACCTCAAAAAGTCTGAGTTTATTTGGCGAGACAGAAACTACAAACCTTCCAGAAGCTTCATGGAATAAGAAGGCCAAAAGATCATCATAGCTATTGAGCCCAGGGATGTTGCCAAACTCAAGATCCACACCTAAACCTCCTCCAAAAGAAGACTCTAGGACAGATGTCATAAGTCCTCCATCACTAATGTCATGACAGGATTGAAGAAGGTTTTGTGAGATTGCCCCATGTAGGCCTTCATAGGTTTTAAGGTTTTCAGAACATCTTACTTTGTTAATCTTTAAATATTTTGGATTGAGGATATCAAATTTCTCTTCGAAAACACTCAGAGTCAATCCTCCCCATATTTGCCCGACAAGAAAAATGTCGTCACCTTCTGATTTAAAGGCTGTATCAATCGTATGCTCAATTTTTGTCTGAGACATTGCTGTGACTAATAACGTTGGAAGAATTGAAATTTTGACGTCATCCCCAGTTAAAGATTTTCCATAAAAATCATTCTTCATACTGTCTTTTCCACTAATAAGGGGCAGACCATAGGTTTCAGAAATATCACTCAGTCCATGACAGCACCTTACCAGTTGAGCAAGTTTCATTTTACCGTCTGGGTTTTTGGATGATTCAACAGGGTCAGGCCAACAAAAATTATCAAGGATAGCTGTTCGCTTTGGATTTCCTCCTGAGGAGACAACATTTCGAAGGGCCTCATCCACAGCCATTTGGGCCATATGGTAGGTATCAAACTTTGAATATTGCGGACAAAGACCAACACCAGTAAGAATCACATTATCTTCACCGCCGCCTTTAGGTTTCATCCAAATGCCACCACAATCATTGGGCCCAATTTGAGTTTTTCCTGCAAAAGGCTTAATCACAGTTGAGGCTTGAACCTCGTGGTCATATTGCCTGACTAAGTTTTCTTTTGAAGCGATATTGGGATGAGAGAGAACATCTTTTATCATTTCACTCAATTGAACATTATGACGGCTCTTTTTTTCATTTTCAGGATAAACCATCCAATCATTTTGGGGATTAAACTCAGCTTTCAGATTAAGCTGAGGATTTTTCTCATGAAGAAAGTCAAGATCAATAAGCGCAACTGGTCTATTTTCAAACCGGACATCGAGGTGGCCACCATCTGTGAATTTTCCTATATTCGTTGCACTGACGCTCATTTTTTTTGCAAGAGACTCAAATTGGGCTTGGTATCTTGAATCAACGGCAACGGTTAATCTTTCCTGACTTTCAGAGATCATAATTTCAAATGGCCTTAGCCCTGGATACTTTAAGGGGCAAAGGGCAAGGTCAATCTGGGCGCCATTAGTAAGAGTGGCCATCTCACCGACACTTGAGCTTAATCCTCCAGCGCCATTATCGGTTACACAGGAATAAAGACCTTTATCTCTTGCCACAACCATAAAATCCCAGACTTTTTTCTGAGTGAGAGGATCGCCAATTTGAACAGCTGTACTAGGTGAGTTTTCATCAAGTTGAAGAGAGCTAAATGTGGCGCCATGAATTCCATCGGCTCCAACATCACCTCCAACCATATAAACGAGGTCTCCAGGTTTCACTTCTTTTTTCTCTGAAGGAACCTGCTCATCACGGCAAAGAACTTTTTTAGGAATCATTCCTATAGTGCCAACAAAAACTAATGGTTTTCCAGCGTAGGAAGGATGAAAGTGAATCGCTCCATTGACAGTAGGGATTCCACTTTTGTTGCCTCCATCTTCAACACCTTTATGTACTCCAGCAAGTATCTGTGAAGGAGGAAGAAGTTTTGATGGTGTAAACTCTGGATGTTTTTTATCGTGATCAAGTTCAGCAAAACAAAAGACATCCATATTGGCAATTGGTTCAGCTCCCATTCCACATCCTAAGATATCTCGGTTAACACCTAAAATTCCAGTCAGGGCCCCACCATAAGGATCAAGCGCCGATGGGGAGTTATGAGTTTCAACTTTAGCACAAAGATAATATTCAGGATCAAAATCAACAAGGCCTGCATTATCACTAAAAACTGATACTAGCCAATCTCTGTTATGAGTTTCAGCGACAACTGAAGTGGTCTTTTTGATATAGGATCTATAGAGGGAGTCAATTGAAAGGGCCCCCAGTTTTTGTGGAGACTGAGTACTATCTTCGGGATATCTTCCACTTTCAGAATAATCAATCTTCGCCGAAAAGATCTTATGCTTACAATGCTCAGACCAAGTTTGTGCGATCACTTCAAGCTCAACGTCTGTTGGGGCTTGAGGCAGTCCCTTTTCTTTTCGAAATTCTGTCTGAGCATCATCTAAAAAGAAGTTTCGAACAACTTGCATTTCTTCAAGATTAAGGGCCAAAAGTCTCTCATCACTTAATTTTAAAAGTTCCTCTTCTTTTTCTGGCATATGAACTTCTTCATAATCAGCGCCAGCTTCAAGAATAACCGTTGGAAATTTTATGTTATGAAAGCGGAGGTTCCAGCTCTGAAGATCTTGATCATTATCAAAGTCATAAACAACGAGTGACTCAATGAGTTCATTAACGACGTACTTTTTAACTGAATCTTTAAGCTTTATGGCATCAGCTTCGGTTTTAAAGAAATAAAGCGTCCCACTAGCAACTGTGGCCTTCACCCCTTGGTACTCAAGGGCCTCTATAGCCGAATGAGCAGGGTTATCTGTCACTCCAGGTTTAAAGCCTATTTCAAAAGCAAATCGAAAGTTCTTATCATGAAAAAGAAAAGCCTGTTCTTGATTATCTGAATAGGTTGAGATAGCCGGATCACTAAAAGTCGTTATGATCGATTTTTGATTCTCCCTATAAGCTTTTTGGTCGTAATCGTGTTTTAAAAGATAGAATTGATGAATTTCAAGATCCTCGACAACCGCAGTTTCTCTTAAATCTAAGTTAAGTCTTTCCAAAAGCTGGGTTGCTCTTTTTGAAGGGAATTTATTGTAGACTTCAATACGGGTATAAGAATGATTGTTCTCAGGATTCATGTTTTGGCTCCACAACCTTAACAAAGAAGCGGTCTTTAAACTTCTCTACTTTAAAATTGTTATTCTGTAAGACTTGTATCGTTTTTTTATAAAGTTCATACTCGACGCTAAGGCCTCGAGAAGTAAAACTCTCAAGATCATCAGAGTCTAGGCGTTTAAAGGATTCTTGATAAAGGATAGGACCATTATCAATTTTTTCATCCACAAAGTGTGTCGTCACTCCTGCCACCTTAACACCATAATGAAAGGCATCTCCATAGCCATTTTTTCCAGGAAATGATGGTAATAGTGATGGGTGAATATTGACCACTTTATAGATCTTATGGTCCTCACTTTGAAAATACTCAAGAAACTTTTTCGAAAGAATTTTCATAAAACCAGCACACAAAATATAATCAACTTTAAGTTCTAACTCTTCTTCAATTTTTTGTGTTTCAAAAA
>JBMYPC010000010.1:0-38593 GCA_049599895.1 Bacteriovoracaceae bacterium
CTAATTGATAAAATTAAAGACGCTTCAAAAAAAGAAATTCTTTCACCTCATTATCCCTATGAAACAAAACTTATTCGTGCTGAGTACGAAAAAGATAAAAAAGACCTTCAGGTCGAACTTGTTAAACTTCAAAGATTTATCAAACAAGAGGATCAAAGACTTATTATGGTCTTTGAAGGTCGAGATGCCGCGGGAAAAGGAGGAACAATAAAGCGTTTCACTGAACATATTAATCCGAGAGGTGCAAGAGTTGTCGCCTTAGAAAAACCCACGGAAATAGAAAAGGGCCAGTGGTACTTTCAAAGATACATTCATCACTTCCCTAGCGAAGGGGAAATCGTCTTTTTTGATCGCTCTTGGTACAACCGTGCAGGAGTTGAGAAAGTGATGAACTTTTGTAGTGAAGATGAATATAAAAGTTTTGTCGATCATGTTCCAGAGTTTGAGGAGATGATCATCACAAGTGGAATTAAACTGGTTAAGTTTTGGTTTTCAGTTTCACCTGAAGAACAGCTAAGAAGATTCATCGGGCGACTTCTCGATCCTCTGAAGCAATGGAAAATCTCTCCTATGGATATTCAGTCCCTAGGAAAGTGGACAGATTACACAGAGGCAAAAGAAAGTATGTTCTTTTACACAGATACGCCTGAGAGTCCATGGATCGTAATCAAAAGTGACTGCAAAAAAAGAGCGAGACTCAACGCCATGAGATACATCCTTTCACTTTACGACTACAAAGATAAAGATGAATCAGTGGTCAAAGGAATTGATAGTAAAATTTTGGGACCAGCTGATTCGATCTATGAATCCGATGAACTTGCTCATCGTGAGGTCTTGAAGGTCAAAAAATAACTCTTTCAAAGACTTAGTAGATGTACGGCATCCAGACAGCTCTTTCATGTTTTCATAAAGACTTGTTTTAAATCTTAAAGATGCCATAAAGGACTAAGGCCTCTTTTAAGAGAAAGCCAATCCCTAAACAAACAATAGCAAGGACGATAATCTTTTTCACCTCAAGATTGTCCCTCTTAAGCTTGCTACCTCAAAGTTATTATAGACTCTACGGATACACTTAGTATCCGTGGTGCTTTTTAAGATTTTATTGAGCGTGGAACTTCCATTATAAACTTCAAACTGAAAAGGAATTGAGCGAGGCAACCAACCAAGTTTTGACCAATAGTCTTTTCCTTGCTTTCGCCAATCATAGTGCACACTCATGTGAAGATGCCTGTTATTAAGACCTGTCCAGCCAGTATTGCCTTCAAGACCAATAAGTTGTCCCTCTTGAACAAATTCATTATTCTTTACATAAACTTTTTCAAGATGAGCATAAAAAAGAACATAGCCTTTTTGATTTAGAATCTTCACTTGATTTCCAAAGCCAGCCCCACACTTTGAATTGTGTTCACGACATTCACTATGAATGATCGCCACTCCGCTTAATCCAGCGTAGATTTTTCCAGGATCTTCAAGATCCTTTGTTCTTAAATCAAGAGCATTCATCGCATTTAACCAAGCATGAGAGTGTTTTTTCTCTCCAGGCATATGAGGACCTTGGTCACATGTGACGATCCGAGATGAACTAAAAGGAAAACTTATCTTTGGATAAGGTAAGAGATATTTTTCAAAACAAATTGGCTGAGTCGGATCATTGAGAAAAATACAACGTTCGTTCTCATTACAACCAACCTGTGTAAGGTAATCACAGGCCATTGTCGCTTGTACTGAAAAGAAAAATAAGAGAAAAGCTTTTTTCATAAACAACACTTCTTATACTTCTTCCCTGATCCATAGGGGCACTGACTCATATGTTGATCCTTGACTTGTTCAAATTAAGACTAGTTGCGTTAACGCAATCTATCAAGAGCTCCTTGCTCAATATGAAGATTCTATAGGGTCGTTAGGAAAGTTATCGATTTCCTGTTAATTTTTTGGAAAATTGAGTGAAATTAAAACAAGCTCTGATAAAACGAAATAAAGCTCGTCTTTAACCACCTATCTTTTTAAATTTAAGGTTTCGCTTTTGAAGAAGCTCGATCACCTGATCAAGCTTCTCTCCGTGCACTTCAATAAAGTCCTTTTTATAGGCCCCACCAACACCAAGCTTCTTTTTAAGCTCTGAAGCAAGCTTCTTACACCAAGCCTTGCTTGAAGGAAGATTAGAAAGTTCAATAATAACTCGACCTTTGCCAGAACTAAGCCTTCTGAGATGTATTTCAAGCCCATCTTCATTAACACTCTCAGACTTTCCTTGGTTTTTTTTGTTCTTTCGAAGATCACCACCCTCACTTGACCAAACTAAGTCGCTATCACTCATAAATTTCCCTCAAACTTAAGGTTTTAAACATTTTTTCAAAACTGAAAAAATGTTTAAAACCTTAAGTTATCGAAAGAAACTTCTCGTGAACAGAATTTTTTCTCGTAAACGGAAAAACTGCTGAGAGAATGAAAAAACCTTCGTATCTACTGAAGCAGATCTTATCGTCTTTCCAGAGTGCTCTCTTTCAGGCTTAGTTTTTCAGGGTCTGTGGGTAAGATCAAGCTGTATTCAACACTTCACTCTCTGACTCTATAAGTTCTACACAGTGACCCGCATCTCATTTCAAGATCAAGGAGTTTAAGATAGCTTGGCTACAATGATAAAATTATTAGCCATTCTCTTCCTCTTTCTATGCTTCCAAGGCCATGCAATCATGGTTGACGACAATTACAAAGAGAACTTCAATGACTTGGTCATCCCTCACTTTCAATCAGGCGAGAGTCGATTCTTTTCCTATATTGATCAAAACAATGAACAGTCTCGTGAACAAATGCACTTTCATCATTTCCCTAATGCAAAAAAATCAATTCTTGTTATCGTTCCTGGTACGTCAGAGCCATCTTCAAACTATGCAGAATTAATTTATGATCTTAGGACGGATTACGAAATTTATATTCTTGATCTTCCTGGACAAGGACTTTCTTACACAACGGATAATCAAAAAATTAATATTTCTGATTTTGAAACCTACACAAGAAACTTCAGACACTTCATCAATAATGTTGTGGCCTTTGAAAACAACTCTCAAAAAGACATCTTTATCCTTGCCCATAGCTTAGGTGGGCTTATCGCTGCCGATTACCTAAGCCTTAATAACCAAGTCATAAAAAAAGCAATTCTCACGGCCCCTATGATGAGAATCAAAAAGAGTTGGCACCAAGAACTGTATGACTTTATCGTGATCCCTCGCTTTGCAAAAACAAAAACCGATCAATATGCTTCGAAATGGAAAGAGTTTAATGCTGATCCAGACTTAGAAATGCCAGGTCTTGGAACCTCTTCATCTGAGAGATGGTGGTCAAAAAGAACCTTTCTCTTAGAGAACCTTGAAACCACAAGGGGCGGGCCGACATGGGGCTGGGTTCATGGAATGTGGAAAGTCACTCAAAAGAAGGCGCTCAAAAAGCTTAAAACAGACACTCCTCACCTGCTTTTTCAAGCAGGTGATGAAAGGTATGTCGGAAATGCTGGTCAAAAGTATTTCTGTAATAAAGTGAACCCTGACAGCTGTACTTTTAAACAGTCAGAGTTCGAAGAAGCAAGACATGCTATTTTTCATGAATCAGATGAGTATAGAAACAAAGCAATCGAGATTCTTCTCGATTACTTTAAGTAGTTTTTTCTAGAACGCATCCGCAAAGAAAACGTCCGTCACATCACCAATTTTCACATCTTTTGATTTATCAGAGCTAAAGTACTTAAACTTTGATTTACCTTGATGTTTCGCACGGTCTTTAATGGTGATACGAAAACTCTTATCAACGTTAAGTGAGATTTCAAAGATATTCTTCTCTCCTAACTTCATAAGCTCATCAGGAGAGCTATAACCATCACCATTTTTATCTTTCCAAAGAACAAGTCTTGAGAAGACCTCATCGTTTTTATTGATTACTCCGTCTTTGTTTCCATCATGTTCTTCAAGAATGTCAAAACCATCATAAGAAAGAACATTGTTTCCAAATAATTGCTTTGCGTGAGTCACTCCTCTTTCTGGGTTCTCTTTATCGAGTTGGGCGAGGAAATAACCATGGTGGTTTGCTTCTGGCCAATAAGTCTTTACTCCATCTTTATCACGTCTTAGAAAATCACTTCGATTAGAGTATTGAGGATGCTTGTAATCAAAGAAGAGCATTAATGGTGAATGATAACCACCACAGTATCCATCTTGTCCTGGAAATGAAGCCGTAATTCTTACGAAATCTCCGTATTGGCTATCAGAATAGCTCACTCGCGACTTCACACTTTTCATCTGACCGTCATAACCAATGTAACTTCTTGGAGATAAGCCTGTACCCGTTTGATCAAAGCGAAGAGAAACATTTCCACTCAAATCAAGAGAGTCTGAAAGTTTTGCTTTCATCACACCTCTTTGACAAGCTGTCACGTTCGCTTTACTTCCATTTAATTCACACTCAGCGAGGGCCGGATCTGTTGAGTCAGGAGTCCATGCCATTTTCTCAACTCCACCGCTTCTGGCACTGGCAATATTAGAACTGTTTGCAGCATCTGGAGAAATCCCTTTAGCAGCAAGAAGACACATTGATGTACATTGCTCAACAGGATTTGAATCACCGAAGATCGCAAGCTTCGCATTCAGTTTACTTTCATAGTTACAATTATTGATTGTGGTTAGAATTTGATTTCTAAGGTTACCTCCGAAACGGTGGTAAATGTTCCAATATGAAGCATAGGAAGTCCCTTCAAGGCAGAGCTTACTCTTTGGGAAAATTCCTGAAACAAGTTTCTTTAAATAATCATTGCCTTGGCTGTTAGCAGGATTAATGTTTACAGAATCGATTTTTCTTCCTTGTAAGCCACAAGCAAATGTACAGTTTGCAACAGTTCGACACTGATGCCTTTCATTATCGTTGTTAACACCACCACAAACATTTTTTGCGAGTTGGTCAAAATGGTCTGAATACTGGGCCATATTACAACGAGCAGCTAAAGATCCCTTTTTTCTAAAAAGGTCGTCATAAAGATTATTAAGTTCAGTCTTATGGTGAGAATTCCACTTATCAGTCATTTTGTTTTCAGCGGTGGAGAATTGATTGATAAATGAGAATGAACTTCCTTCAATAAAGTCGATTAGATTTGTGTTCTCAGCAATTTCATTTGAGAGAGAGTCTCCACTTCCTTTTGTAAAACTTGGAACTGAAATACCAAGAGCAGCACATGAATCAAAAGAATCACATTGGGTATCACAGAGTTTTTTATGCTGAGCACTCAAGCTACAAAAATCATTACATGAAACTTGAAAGAATGGCTGAATTCTTTCATAGACAACATTATCATGTCTTCTTCCACGCATCGGAAATCTTCCAGGGAAAGAAGCGACAAAATTACTTCCGCCTACCGAAATAGTGGTGTTTACTTTTCCATTTGGAGACAGTGGGTTTACGGTTCCTCTATTATTTTGACCAAAGCATTGAGCCTCATAAATAAGACCCGTCATATATGTAGGCATTGACCGTTCACTAGGTTGAATATCCCCTGCTCCAGATGAAACCCCTGATGGCATAACATTCGTCTCACCATAGGCTTCAAAACAAAGAAAGAGACCAATCACAAGTAGTTTCGATAATCGCTTCATAAGCATTCCTAAGATTAGGTTTAAGGCGTCTTTTTAATTTCTCATTCTATTTTCAACAGTTTTAAGAGTTACCGCAAAGGAAACAACGGCTTCGGAGCTTCTCTTTCTATAAAATCGTACACTTAGAACATTGTCGATAAGTCCCATCCGTCCCCAATTTGTGCCATCTTTACTTGTCAGTCTGATTAATGTGAAGTTTTCTTTACCTTTTGAGTCTGTTCTTTTCTCAAGTTGATAACGAACAAGTCGAACGGGAGAAGTTTTGACTCGAGGAAGCCCATGCCCTGGTAAGCACTGAAAAAACTCATTTATATTCGAAATCGATGGCATCGCTTGGCAATGATCAGTCATTGTTTCATAGATCCCTGTGTTATAAAGTGTGTCTGAATTGAGGTTATAGATCACCCCATAGTTTTTTAACTTGCCATCTTTATAGAGACTACTCGCAGATTGAAACTTATAAAGTCCATTCCCTTTCAGTCCGGCATTTTCGATCTCTGTGCTCAGTCGCGCTTTCTTAAAATCATTTGGCCCAACATCATAAAATTTAGCGGGATCAAGTATGTCCGAATCTTTCTCAGAGGACTTATCATAGATCAAAAATTCAAAATGATTGCCCTCATCACTAAGCTCGATCTCAACTCCTTGACAATAGTTTTTCCCAGTAAGAAACCAGAAGTCTAGTTCTGTCATTGCAGATGGAACCGGCACACAATAATCAAGTCTTTCAGAACGGCCTTTGATCTGTTCTTTTTCTTCATCAGTTAAGGAATCACCTTTAGTCTCTTCCGCTGCGGCATAGATCTTTTCAAGGTCATTTTCGAGTTCGTAAAACTTTCCTTTAGCATTCAAAAAGAAAAAGCTTGGTGAAGAGAGTCTCAAATCTTTAAAGACAATGGTTCTTCCAAGCATTTCTTCACTCAGCTGTTTTTGTTTTCCTGAAACGAAGTTGAGAAGCTTTGTATTATCACCTACAACAAATAATGCCCCTCCAACAATGATAGAGGAAATAGCAGTTGCAATTAGCATCTCCATCAAGGAGAAGCCACGTTCAGTTTTTAATAGACGAGTTATACTTTTCATTTGAACTACTGACTCCCTACTATACGTGTATAGGATCGCATTTTGACTTCCCCTGGAAAATCAGGGTGATAAAATGTGACATAGAGGTAATAGATCCCCCCATGGCCTTCCACTGGTTTAAAAATGAAATCATAACGGCCTTTACACTCTGGACATTTATCGACGGTCGTATTTTGTCCCTCTTTATCCCAGGCCATAGCAAAGTTATTAGGATTGGCAAGATACTCCTGTGCATCCACGTTTGTGAGATCCACTTGGTAACGATCAGCATTTGAAACTAAAACTCCAATGATACTTGAAGCAAGATTGACTCTCGCATCCTGAGTTTGAGCTTGATTAATATCTTTAAGAGCGACACCAATTCCCTTCGCTGCAAAAACCCCAATAATCGATAAGATGACTGAAGCAATGATAACTTCAACGAGACTGAAACCTTCGCTATTAAGGATCTTTTTCACATCTTTCATCGAGAAATCCTTTCACTAAGAACAGTTGAGTTGAAGGCCCTATAGAGTCCCTGAGGAGTACAATTATGAAGAGTCCCCACCGTTTCATCCTGACCACATTCAGGATAAAAGCTTGTCCAGCGAAATGGATCGGCAATTCGCATAAGATAACTTGGACTACATTCTTGCATTTTAATATACTGAGCACTATTAACAGCGGGGTTTGATCCATCACCATAAACATGCCAAAAAGGTGATGAAGGATCGGCTTTACAGTCATTTCTTAAAATGTCGTTATTTCTTAAGTGCTCAATAGCACTGGGGTGAAGAATACTACTCCACTGAATTCCTGCTCGAATAGCCGACTCATCAATTTCAAGTTGATCAACAACAATAGTTCCAACGATTCTTAAAGGCTGGGTTCTTGGCTCAATCACAAATCGGCGACAAATAAGAAAACCAAAGACAGTTTCTGTTCCACTTTTAATAGAACATTTATCCACAACAGAATATGTATGAAAGAGGTTATCGTTGTGACTATCAATAATCAGAATGTTTCCATATTTTGAATCACCAGAAGACTTTGAATAAAGAGTCTCATAACTTGAAAGAGATGATCCCGAAAATGGGTTGTATTGAAAATCATAACTTATAGGATTGAAGTTCCAAGAATGAAAAGCTTTATTTTGATAGTCAGTTCCCAGAGAAACAATTCGGTACTCATCAAGATCGATGGAAGGGCAATCTGTCGCTGAAGAAAATGATTCGTCAGATAAAAATTCTGATTCCCAGCTTGATAAGCTCACAATACTTGGACTATCAAGTCTTCCCCAATTAGCTGAGACAGTGCTGCTTCCCGATGATGTATAGTCTAAGAGATTATTATCAATAATTGTTACAGATGCATTCAAATCGTTAAAGTCTGATGTCTTAAGAGCAAACGTTCTCATTTCTTTTAGCGAAGGAGGAACCTCAATATTTGGACCTTTATCGGTAGGACAAGGTGTCGATGACCCACAAATATTGTCATAAACTTGAAACTGGAGTTTAAAGAGGGTCTGATCTGCACTTGGAGACCCTCCCCCAGCAGGAACAGTATAATCATTGGCAATGATCCAACGCCATTTAGATAGTGACCCACCAGATACATCAACTCGAGCAGTAACTTTTATTCTCGAAGGATGGGCATCCCCAGTTGATGGGATTGAAACCTCTTCAGTTTTAAGAACAAGGACCACTTCAGGCTTAACCTGAACTCCTACGTGAGCATTCCCTGAAACTGAATTTGCTTCGAGTGTTGAAACCTCACTACTTTTAAGAGCAATAAGATCCGTTAAACGAATTTGGACTTCTTCGTTTCGACTTAAACCAACGCTTTTCTCATTAAGATTTGAAAGATCAAAAGGAGCTTCAAAAAGACTCGGAGTAAGAGAAACACTATTTGGCTCTTCAGCGGTCAGAAACTTAAAGACGATTGCATTTGATGAGTGTGGATTGACAGGCGTCTTAAGAACTTTTTCATTTGTTTTTGCAAGAGTTCCATCTAGAGGATCGTAAGGAGGAGAAGTTGGTGGGGACCCTGCTGCAGGTGGAGGATTGGCGGGAGTGAAAACGGCATCCAGTGCAGTGTTACCTGTAAACTCATTAATAGAAGATCCAGCGGCAATAGGATCAAACTTATTAAGCTCAGATAGGCCAATTTCAATTTGATTATTATGAATTTTTCGAGCGAGCACTCTTGAATTGGCATTACTTGAATCAAGCACTGATTTTTCTTCAAAAGCAGCACACTTTTTCAATTTGTCATTGGCAGGATCTGATACCGAACTTGCATCCACTGGTTCAAACTGAAAAACATATTCAAGTGCAGATTGATAAGGAACAGACTTAAGTCCTCCTTTAAAACCTCTAAAACCAGAATAATCGGCAATAGAAAACTTTCCTCTTTCAGCAGAAAGTGGGAAGGCCACACTACTTCCTGTTTTATAAGTTAATAATGATTTTCCATAAAGAACCGGGGCCTTAAAGACAACATCGATTTCTCGAGGACTAGTAGAATCAGGAAAGTGTAGATTGCCATTAACCCAAACTGGTGAATGGAATGTTATTCCCGAATCTGCCGTAAAACTTGTTTCTTTGAGTTTATTTGTACTTCGCGTTCTATAATTGTTTTTATCAACTGAGTATTCTTCGTTACCGATGAGAAGATCTCGGTTCAGAACAAGCCCAAATGTATTGAGCATCTGTGGAGCAAAAAGAACTTTTGCCTCTCCTGAGATCACCTTTGAGTTTGAAAAATCATAAAGAGAAACAGAGACCTTCACGTGAAACTGATCATCAATCAAAGCATCTGCAGGAACCTCATACTTAATCTTCGCCTTTTGAATTTTGACTTTTTCACTGTTCATAAGAACACGCATCGGATGCGTTTCAAGAAGAGGAGCCGAATTATTAAGAGTAAAACTTAGCTGGCTTAGTCTCACTGTTTGGTTCGTAACGGCAGAGCAACCAGGGCTTAAAGCACAATGAATGGCCTTCCCTGCATCAGGAGTAAGGAGCAGCCTGGCAAGATAACCATCATTCTCCCAGTCCTCCCCTGCCTCACACTCATCATTGATTGTTCCATTACTTAAATTGATACATTTTCTTTTCTTTAAAAGATTTCCAGCATAGGCGAAAAATCCAGTCATCATCGACTCTGACATCACATTTTTTGTGGCAAAGGAAGCTGTCTTTTGATTTTGGGTATTGGCCATAAAATAGGTAATGCCACCCATAATGACTGAGCCAAAAAGGACTGTGAAAAGTAAAGTTGAACCTGTATTTGAACGTATGTTTTCTCTAGTCACTGGCACGTAAACCTTGGTTTTCTACATTTTGTCGCTATTTATTAATTGTAACTTCATCCCCTTAAATGACAACAACTTATTCATATTTCAGTGACTTAGATTAGTTGATAGCGGCATTTTCTTTTGCCAAAAACAAAGTATTCTCATCAAGCTTTTCAATTGAGATAGCTGTGATAGGATTCCCCTCTAAAAATCAATCAGAAAAAGGTGACTTAATGGAACTGCAAAAGTTTTATATTGATGGAAAATGGATCACTCCCAATTCAAATGAAACCTTTAACGTTATTAATCCTGCCAGCGAAGAAAAGGTTGGAGAAATTATTCTTGGAAATCATGAAGATGTTGATCTTGCTGTGATTGCAGCAAATAAGGCCTTCGCAGAATATTCGAGATTCTCAAAAGAAAAGAGAATTTCTCTTTTAGAAAATCTTCTCGAACAAACAAAAAGAAGAATTGATGATCTTGCTGTTGCCATGAGTACTGAGATGGGGGCCCCCATGACTTTAGCCAGAGAATCTCAAGCCGAAGTGGGAATTGGTCACCTTGAGGCAATCATTGAATCATTAAAAGAGCAAGATGAAGAGTTCACTTTAAAAAACGGCGACACCGTCGTTAGAGAACCTATTGGTGTCTGCGGTCTCATCACTCCTTGGAACTGGCCAATAAATCAAATCGTTCTCAAAGTGGCACCTGCTCTTGCTGCTGGATGCACTTGTATCTTAAAGCCTTCTGAGTACACTCCCCTTTCTGCTAACATCTATGCTCAAATGATTCATGATGCTGGCTTTCCTCCAGGAGTTTTTAACCTTATCCATGGAGAGGGACCTATTGTAGGAGCAGCTCTATCAAAACATTCCGATATTCAAATGATGTCTTTTACAGGTTCCACTCGTGCGGGAAAGGCCATCACTTGTGACGCCTCTGAAACCATTAAAAAAGTCACTCTTGAACTTGGTGGAAAGTCTCCGAATATTGTTTTTGATGATAGTGATCTTGAAAAAGCTGTGACTAATGCCCTTGAAGTTTGTTTTTGTAATACTGGTCAATCCTGTGACGCTCCCACAAGACTTCTCGTACAAAGATCGTGCTATGACCAAGTGATTGAACTTTGTAAAACGATCGGCAATCAAACGAAACTAGGAGACCCTTCAAAAGAAGGCGATTTCTTAGGTCCTCTTTTTAATAAGATTCAATTTGACCGCGTTCAGACTCTCATTCAAATGGGAATCGATGAAGGGGCCAAAGTCCTTATTGGAGGAACGGGAAAACCTGAAGGTTTTGAAATCGGTCATTACGTAAAGCCCACAATCTTTTTTGATGTCTCAAATGAAATGCAAATCGCGAGACAAGAAATTTTTGGCCCTGTTCTTGTCATCATTCCTTTTGAAGATGAAGCTGAGGCCATTGAAATTGCCAATGACACTCCTTATGGACTTGCAGCTTATGTGCAAACCAATGATCTTGATAAGGCCAAAAGAGTCGCGCGAGCATTAAGGGCCGGTTCAATTTATATAAATGGCGGCGTCTTTAACTACGGCTCACCATTTGGAGGATTCAAGCAATCCGGAAATGGTCGTGAAGGCGGGGAATTTGGTCTTGAGGATTATCAAGAACTCAAATCTCTTCACTTTGGCTAAAGAATTTCTTTTAAAGCATTGATGATTTTTTCTGTATCTTCTTTTGAGTTATAAGGAGCAAAACTCACGCGAAGAACACCTTCTTTAGTATCGACCCCTAACCTTTCCATCATTCGAACACAGTCAAAATGACTTGGGCTTGCGGCGACGCCTTTTTCAGCAAGCTTGTCCGCAAGTTCACCTGGAGTCATAGAGTCTGGAATAAAAGCAATGTTTGTTTCTCTATTTTCCATCTTAGTACGACCAATCACTCTTACCGGCATACTATTAAGTTCGTTTAAAAAATCTCCACATTGAGACTGTTCATAATCAAAAAGAATCTTTGAAACAAGACTTGCTTTTTCTTTTAAGCTTTTTTGATCTTCTCCAAAGTGATGAAGATAAAGCTCTTCAATAAAATCTTTAAGTCCCGCAAGAGCTGCCACACAAGCATGATCATGCCCAGAGGAGTTGAGTTTATAGGAAGGGTCGTCTTCATAAAAATAATGACATTGAACTTTAAGAAGATCCATAAAGTCTTCTTTTACATAAAGAACTCCTTGATGAGTTCCATAAGTTTTATAGGTGCTAAAGCCATAAGCATCTATATTAAGATCTAAGATATCTGGCCAATTATGAGGGGCATAGGAAACTCCATCCACAACAACTTTGGCCCCAACCGTTTTGGCCACTTCAACAATTTCTTTTATAGGATTGATTGTCCCCACCACATTTGAACAATGAGTAAGCGAAATCACTTTGGTTTTTTCATTAATAAGACTCTTGAGAGTTTCAACTTCTAACTCTCCTGTTTTTGAGTTCACAGGCCAAAGTGTAAACTTCGCCTTTGCATTCATAGCAGCTCTTTCCCAGCCACCAATATTCGCTTCATGATCTTGTTCTGAAATAATGAACTCATCGCCTTCTTTAACGTAGCCCACACAAGCAGCAGCGAGAGTATTAAAATTTTGTGTACTCGAAGCCCCAAGGGTTAAAGTTTTCACCGGTACTCCGAGGATGTCGGCAATCACTTGCGTTCCTTCATAGAGTTGATCATGGGCAGCTCTCGCTAGAGCATTGTGAGCATAGGGTTGAACTTTATTTTCTCGATAGAAATGAACTAGGCGATCGATCACTTGCCTACAGGGAAATGAGCCTCCGGCATTATCAAAAAACGACCACTCTTTTGATTTCCCTGTTTCAAAAAATGGAAACTGCTTACGAAAAAATTCAAAGTCGAGCTGATATTTATCACTCTCTGTATTCATGGGGATCTCCAAAAAGCGTAATTTTCAGATATTCAACCATAACGACTAGGGTTTTTGCAGCTTAAAGCCGTCATTTCTTTGAATTTTGAGAAAAAGTTCGATAGCGTAAATGAGTTCATTTTTAAGGAGCCAGCTATGATCGCCTCAATTGACGAAGGACAAAAGTGTATCGAGACAGAGGGTTTTGTTGTCATTAAGGACCTTTGCCCTGAACAGATGAGAAACAACTTCCTCGAGGTCACTAAAACAAAGCTTGAAGAGTCACTCGCCGCACTTGAAGGAAAAGAAATTGGTATTGGCTCAGCTCAAGGTTATAAAGAAATCGTGCAGCGCTCCAGAGGACGTTGGGATGTCCCAATTGATCTAAAAGAATTTAATGTAGACGGCAAAAGTCTTCCTTGGTGGCCCGTTGTGGCCGATGTTTTAGGAGAAGATGCTGAAGTTGTCTTTCAAGGTGTCGTCTCATCTGAGCCCAGTAGCCCGGACCAAGAATGGCATATTGATTCTCCTCACACAGACTCCGAACACGGCCCAGCAAACATTTTAAATGTTCTTATTGCATTAGAAGATATCCCTCTTGAGATGGGGCCAACAGAACTTGCCAAAGGTTCACACTTTCACACCAACCATTTTAAGAACCCTAAAATCGTTGTGGATCATCTTGTCTATCAACACGTTGGAACGAATCCTAGTAGCTTGTTAACTGAAGAGAATAAAGATGAATCGCCTTCATGGACAACAGCAATGCCTGCAGGTGCAGTACTCATATTCGATGATCGGACTCTTCATCGAGGACGTGGAAATCACTCAAATAAGTTTCGTCATGTTGCGTATTTTTCCTACAAAAGAAATGACTACGATGGAAACACTTATTTTGAGACTGAAAGATCCCTCTCATCACCGAAATGGCCAATGACATTTCCTTGAGAAGTTACGCTTAAAGTATTAGACTTTATGAAGGCGTATAATTCACACCTCCCCCCTTCAAAGGGAAAGCACTAGAGTGCAGAATTCGATTCAAAACAATCATCTAACCTTTAATAATGAGGATTAGCAGAAGAAGGGAATGTTTTTATCTCAGCTTGGAGGTATCAGATGAAATTATCATCACCAATTTATGTTTTAAAAAGTAAGGCAAAGGCCCTTAAAAAAACTGAAGGCATTACGATGGCAGCAGCTTTAGACCGAGTTGCAACTGAAGAGGGTTGCAATTCTTGGTCACTTTTAATGTCAAAAACAGAAGATCTTTTTCCTCAAAAATACAGTGAGCTTTTAGACTTTTTTAATGATGGTGATCTCGTGGTGGTTGGATCGAGGCCAGGCATAGGAAAAACGAGTTTCACCATAGGACTTTTTGTCCAAGCAATCGAAAGGAAAAGAGCTAAAAGTTTTTGTTTTACTCTCTCTGAGACTCATAAAGATATCGCGAGAAGAATCGCAAGCTATAATCAAGAAATAGGTCACAATGAGGAATTATTCAGTCTTAATTACTCAAACGATATCTGTGCAGATTACATCATTTCAGAGACTGAAAAGTACGTAAGCCCTGGTTCGGTTATCATTGTCGACTACTTACAACTACTTGATGAAAAAAGAGAGAACCCATCACTTCAAGAACAGGTGCTTAAACTCAAAACTTTTTCAAAGAAAACGGGGACCATTATTCTCTTCTTATCTCAAATCGACAGAGAAATAGAGTATCGCTCAGACAAACGCCCCACGATTGAAGATTTACGTCTACCGAATCCTCTTGATCTTGGTTTATTCAATAAAGGTCTTTTCCTCTATAGAGAAAGCAAAGATTCAAAAGAGGTTGAAGTTAATATGAGTGGAAAGACGAAATGTTCTTTTCGGGTTGGCTGGAATTCAAAAGAAGTTAGTTTTTTTGATTTGTAAAAATAAAAGGCAGTGAGAACTTTATTTTTCCAATGAAGCGCAATGAAGTACGTGGTTACCTTTGGGACAACATGCATCTAACGTGGTTAGTCCCATAAGTAACCACGTACCTAGTTTCCAATTAGACAACCTATGCGAGCTTGGGACTTCTTGATAAGTTATTATTATGAACAGACACCAAAAGTTTTCATTTCTCCTCTGGCTCATTGCTGTGATCGCAACTCTTGGGAGCCTTTTTTTCAGCGAAGTTATGGAGTTTCCACCTTGCGCCCTTTGCTGGTACCAAAGAATTGCCATGTATCCCTTGGTGATTCTCTTTTTTGTTGGATCCTCAAAAGATCCTAGGATAACTTTTAGTTTTACGGCCCCCTTTGTGGCCATCGGTTGGCTTACTGCTCTTTATCACAATCTTCTTCATTACGAGATCGTTCCTGAAAAAGCGTCTCCCTGTAGAGAAGGAATCTCATGTGCCACAGTTTATATTGATTGGTTTGGTTTTATCACTATTCCCATGCTCTCATTCATCGCCTTTACTCTCATGGCGATAATTTTGTTTTTCTTAAGAAAGGATTATTTAAATGAAAGATAAACTCTATATCTATATCGGCTCCCTTGCACTTTTAGTTTCCTTTTTTATTATCGGCTCTCATTTTTATAAGAAGTCCCAAGGAGAACAATTTGAACAAGTTGTTGATGCTAACAAGAATGTCTTCGTTCGAGAACACTCTCCTCGATTTGGTGATCCAAAAGCTGAAGTGATTATTACTGAATTCCTTGATCCAGAATGTGAGAGTTGTCGAGCCGCATATCCTGGAGTCAAAGAACTTTTAAAAGAATACGAAGGCAAGGTTCAACTAGTCGTAAGGTTCGCTCCTTTTCATGCAAACTCAAAGCATGCCATTAAAGTCTTAAATGCCACACGAAAACAAAATAAGTTTTGGGAATCTCTCGAACATCTCTTTTATTATCAAAAAGTCTGGGCCGATCACCATAACCCCAAACCAGAGATGGTCTATAAGCTCCTTCCTAAAGTTGGCGTTGATATCGAAAAGCTCAAAGAAGATATGAAAGATCCTTCACTTGATAAACTTATTGAACAAGATCTTGAAGATTTAAGAATGCTCAACGTGAAGGCCACCCCTACATTTTTTGTTAACGGTAAGCCTCTTGAAGACTATGGACTTAAGTTTCTTCAGGATCTCGTCAAGGCTGAAGTTTCACGGATCTATAACTAATTCTTGTTCAATATAGCTCAATTTTAGAATAGCCAACAATAGGAGTTTTAACGGCTCGCCCTTTAACAATCTTCTCTTTAGTTGTAATAGCACCAATGGATTCGTAAAAATTGATAATTCTATTTAGATTTGCCGTATCTTTATCCATAATATTGGCCAGCTCATAGATTGAATTAAGTCTAAACACCTGAATAGCAGTTAATACATCAATATGATTAATGAATTTTCGAAACTCTTTCATATCAGTAAAAGCGATCTCGTAATGAGAGGTTGCCTTTTTTTTGTTTTTCTTTACATCTTTAAAAGCCTTCTTTGCATCTGATAAAAGTGTAGATGTCGATTTTACTGAAATCACTAATTTTTTTCATCCAAATGACATGAGGGTTTTTGGGGTAATGATTCTCCATTAATACTTTTCGATTAGTTTTAGTATCAATGAAAATGAGAGTTAGTTTTCTAATAGTAGACTTTGCAGAAACTTTATTTTTTGTACTCATGGTGATTACCCTCCAAAAGTGTTAAATTGCTGATCTTGAAAGTATGCTGCAAAGGTGTACTCTTTTGAATTTATAGTTTCACAAAAAACACCCGTATTTCCGCCATTATTCAAGTGGCGGGAATATGGCGGATATTGGTGAGCATATCCGCACATTGACAGTGGCGGATACTTGGCGGATAATGAGTGCTCTAAGAAGTATTATGAACTATAACACCTTAAATTTACAAGATATTCCATATAGCTTTGAATATACAGATGAGCTGGTTAAAAACCTAATGAGAATTGCAGAGTGCAGACCATTTTTCTTGGATCATTTAAGAAACCTCTGCAGCTTACACTTCTAAGAAACGCGAAAGTTAGGGCCATTACATACTCTAAATGAAAAACAAGTTGCTGATTTAGTTTCTATAAAAAATAAAAAAATTAGTAGCGATGAGATGAGAGAGATTCATAATTATTCAGATGCTCTAGATTACGCTGAAAAAATAGCTATCGATCAAAGACCTTTTAAAGTGAGTGACTTTTGTGACCTTCAAAGGCTTATTACAAATGGATTAATTCAGGAGGGCCAGCTTGGAAGACTTAGGACAATACCTGTCTCGATTGTTAATTCTTCAACTGGAGATATTATTGATATCTGCCCTGAGCCTCATTACTTAAAATCTGCTGTAGAGGAGTTATGGGAATGGCTAGATGATAGCAGGTCAATGAATCCATTTGTTCGAGCGTTTGCTTTTCATTTTATGGCCGTCGCTGTTCACCCTTTTGCTGATGGTAATGGGAGAAGTTGCAGACTCACGCAGCATTTACTTCTTTTAAATTCAGCAGAAGAGATTGCTAGGTATGTTCCTTCTGAAACAGTGATTATGAATAATAGAGATGAGTATTACACTACTATTAGACAAACAAAAAAACTAGGAAAGCTTAATCCAATACTAGAGTAAACCTAAACGTTTCTTTCAAGATGTTTTGCTGAATCAGCTGAGACTATTACACAAGAAGCAAAGTTGATAATTAAAAATAGTGAACAATCACCGCGGGCACGTCAGAAAAGAATCTTAGAGTTGTTTAAAATAAAAAAAGAAATAAAAACTTCTGACGTTGTAGGTGCTCTACCTGAAGTTTCTAGAAGAACTCTTGAAAGAGATTTAGAAAACTTATGTAAAGATAATCAAATTATTGCGATTGGAGAAAAAAAGGCCCGAGTTTATAGGTTAAAATAGAACAGGAGAGCATTGATATGCCAAAAAAATTAACGAAAGTAGATAAGTGGATTAAACGAGAAACAGATCACAAGCAGTAATAATAGCGAGGGTCATCCCACTCCATCTCATTAAAGCTATAGATAAATCTACTGATCGAGCAATTTCATCCATCAAGCTGCGTCCTTTAATTTTTCAATTTTTTTAATTAAAGAGTTATAACCTTTCATAGCTTTAATCCCATTTGGAAAAAGTAAACTCTCAACCCTAGTTCCATATAACACAGAAAACTTTGCAGCTAATTCGACTCCAAGGTTACGTTTATCATTCTCAAGTGCTGAAAGATTTGACACTGAGATTCCAATAGCATTTGAAACATCTTTTTGAGTGTATCCAAAACGCATACGCATGGCCTTAAGTATTTTTCCGGATGTTAATTTTACTTTATCAATAGATCCCACAAAGACCTCCTTATTCATAATCATGATCTGGCGTAATCTTAATCACTTTCACCACAATCTTGTTCTTATAGTATTTATAAATTAGCCTTCCACCAGTTTGATTAAGCACTATCGATCTTTCCCCTTGCCTTTTCCCTGAGAGTTTATGATCTTCGAGTGATCTAGCAAATGAAGATTCGATATATTCTTCATATCCAAGCTCTTGAATCTCAATTTTCCAATAAGCAATTAAATCCCTAACTTCCTTGGCGAACCTCCCAGATTTAATATCTTTATCCAGTTGGGATTGAATAGCATCGTTAATTTCAACCTTGGTTATCATACGCGAAAACTTATCACGAAAGATAACATGAGTCAATCTATTTTTATATATAGTTGGCTCACACTTACCAGTGCCTTTATTCCTAAATTTGAGAAAATCGGAATAATTCCGACCAATCGAACTTATCTAACCAAAGTCGGAACTTTTCCGAGAAAGAGGGCATGGAATTAAGATTATCGAAAGTATTAAAAAGAGAGTAAAAAAACCTAAAGCTAAAAGAAGTTAGTGAGGCCACTGATATAAGTATTTCTCTTCTCTCCGACTGGAAAGAAGGACGTCTTCCTAATGGTAAAAATCTACCGAAACTTCAGCTTCTCGCTGACTATTTGGATTTAACTTTATCTCAGCTTTTATTCAGCAAAAAAGAACAAGACTCAACGGCAATAACGCTTCAATCGACCCAATTTCGTGACGGTGAAAACCAATATCGAATTATTATTGAAAAACTTAAATAAGGAGGACTCATGGCTAAATATATAATTTTTTTGATCACATTTTTATCTTTCTCTATCTTTGCAGAGGGTAACAAGACAAGATTCCCTGCACCTTTTGTAAAAATGGCAATCGATGGAATTAAAGACTACCCAGAAGTAGTAGATGCCGCCGTAAACCACAAGAGTAATGAGATTAACCTCGTCGTAGTTGTGAGAGAAGGGATTTCAACAGCAAAGGCTAAGGAGATGGGAGATAACTTTCTTCGATGCTAATGGCCAACTCAATGGGCATCGAAAATTCTCCCAATAAACTAATCGGTCCAACCAAATTTTCCTATATAATTGGAGTATATGATTCAAAAGAAAATAGGATCGCTATGGGAGCAAAGTCTGCTGTGGCAAGAAGTATAAAAAAGTAACCTAACTAACGTAGTACCAACAAGATCTTTATAATACTCTTTCTTGTAAACCAAAACACAACCACTTCCCGGCAAGGGAGCAACACGTTCATCATCTGCACGAACATTATATAAATTTAAATTTTGGCTTATTTCCTGAATTTTATCCTGAACTTCTTGTAGTAGTCGAGTTCCTAAAGAAGCATGACCATGATAATTACCATAAACTTCTTTTTCTGCAGCTCGTTCCAAAAGGCGCTGGTATGAATCGCCTTCCCATTGAATATCATTAGCTCCTTCCATGTTAAACTAACCAACCTTTTCTTTGTTTTCAACCTTCCCAATAAGGTCATCCAGTTGCTTCATCTTAGAGCTAAAGTCTTCCATCATTTTCTCAGGACTATAAGATGTTCGCCTAGAGCTTCCCTCTGCTTTTTCCAAACGGGCCATAAGGCTGAAGAAATATTCTTGCGTCATCATTACTTTGACATCTTGTCCTCTATGAAAAATCTGAAAAATTTGTCCGTCTTCCATTTCCGAAACTAATGAAGGATCACTTTTTAAGTCACTGAAAATACATTTAAGTACATTTTAGTTCACAAGAAAAGTTCGTTTTAACGAATTTGAGTTTAACCAAGATTATTAAATTTAAAACGATCTCTTTTAGATACAGGAGTTTCTTTGCCATGAATTGTTTTTACTGAATAATCGGGATAAAACCCTTGATTAATTTGGACAATAAACTCTTCCTTTGAAAGAACAATTTTTTTATCGACATCGTAAAAAGTTAAATTCTCACCGCTTTCGCTTTCCTCAACAACGAGAACAAGAGACTTCGGTTTCTTTTTTAAAAACTTGCTTCCTTTATAATCTCTCTCATCATCTGGAGAAATAATAAGCTCTTTTCGATTGAGAGCATCGTGAAGTAACTTCAATAAGTCTGCCCTTGTTTTGGCCTTCTTCCCATATTTTCTTCCAACAGCATTGTTCCATAAATCCATATTTTGGCTTCTGGGGTGAGATGATGATGTAGTGTCCGCAAATACAAGCTCATGAAGACGTCCAAGATTCTCAGCAAGTCCTTCGCTAAACTCCATTGTATATGCTCCACTTACATAAGCATGTCTTAGAGCATCAACGTCATTATCATAGAATCTCCACTTATTTCATCAAAAGTGCCATCCTCTTTTCTAGGAAGTTTACGAATATTTTTATCAATATACTCATAGACTTCTAAACGGGCCTTAGATTTAAGATTGTATAGGTCTGACATACTTTTTAGCTCGCAATAAAAATATTACTAAAATAAAAACAGCAAAGAATAAAAGAATTTTTCCAAGAATCTGTTGCCACATAAAATTCATATCTATCTCGAAAACCAAGTAATTAGCAAAAATTCCTACAAATGCGATAAGTATTGTTGTCATTACTTGCTTATTTCCCCACCTTGTGAGGGATATAATAAAGCCCGAATTGGCCATAAGCCCTATCATTCCCCATTTTATATAAGTTAACAAACCTGAATGAGCATAGGCTTCAGCACCAGAGTATTTCATGGAAATGATGAAAAAAACTGTGTTGAAAAAAAGAAAAAGCAACACAAGCCGAGTAAAATGAATTTTTGTAATAAGATTCGTCATTTAAATTCCTTTTAAGCAGCTAAATCCAATTCAATTTTAGAATAGCCTACAATAGGAGTTTTAACGGCTCGCCCCTTAACAATCTTCTCTTTGGTTGTGATAGCACCAATGGATTCGTAAAAATTGATAATTCTATTTAGATTTGCCGTATCTTTATCCATAATATTGGCCAGTTCATAGATCGAATTAGGTCTAAACATCTGAATAGCAGTTAATACATCAATATGATTAATGAATTTTCTAAACTCTTTCATATCAGTAAAAGCGATCTCGTAATGAGAGCCTGCCTTTTTCTTGTTTTTCTTTACATCTTTAAAAGCCTTCTTTGCATCTGATAAAAGTTTAGATGTCGATTTTACTGAAATCACTAATTTTTTCATAACTTAACTCCAAAATGCTGTAGGACAAACTTTTCAAAGTCAGAAAAAAGTTTATCCTCTCCTTTGTACTCATAATCCATTTCTTTTTCATCTAAATGAACATGAGGGTTTTTGGGGTAATGATTATCCATTAATACTTTTCGACCAGTTTTAGTGTCAATGAAAATGAGAGAGTATTTAACTCTATCTGGGTAACGCTTATCATCCACGGCCCAAATCTTTACCTCTAAAACGTATTTACTGTGAACATACTGCTTAAAATGTTTTATTAATTCTGAACTCACTATTATACAGTACGACATATATATGTAAAAGTCAACATATATAATATTCAATAAGAATTACAAACACTTTTATGTGCTATCGTGCCTTGAAGCTAAAATTCTGGGAAAATCGGAATTATTCCGACCAACCGAACTTATCTCACATGAGTCGGAATAAAACCGAGAATTGTTTTATGGAATTACGACTATAAAAAGAATTAAGAAATCTAAAGTTAAAAGAAGTGAGCGAGGCCACAGGTATTAGTATTTCTCTCCTATCCGATTGGAAAGAAGGACGACTTCCGAATGGAAAGAACCTGCCTAAACTTCAGCTATTAGCCGATTACCTAGATTTAAGTTTATCTCAACTTCTATTCAGTAAGAAAGAACAGAACTCGAGAGCAATCACACTCCAGTCAACTCAATTTAGAGATGGTGAGAATGAATATCGAATCATTATAGAAAAAATAAAATAAGGGGAACTTATGAAAAAAATATTATGTACTTTGATGATTTTAATATCAACTAGTTTAATGGCCGAAAGTCAGAAGAAAAAAGAGAACCTTTGGGATAATCTAACTGCTCCAGCTAAGAAAGAAGAGTCTAAACTAAGGTTCCCTAAACCATTTACCAAGTTAGCAATAGTTACAATTAAAGACTATCCAGAAGTTAAAGATGCGACAATCAACCAAGATAAAGAGCAGATTAGTCTTGTTGTTATTGTTAGAAGAAGTGTGGGCAAAGAAAAAGCTAAAGAGATGGGAGATAATTTTCTAAGACTCCTAATGGCAAACTCAATGGGGACTGAGAACTCACCCAAAAAAGAAATAGGCCCAACCAAATACTCTTACCTTATTGGAGTATATTATCCTGATGATTCAGAAGTTGCTCTTGGAGCTAAAGCACCTGCGGCGAGAAGGATTACATGGTAAAATACCTACTGATCTTAATTTCGGTTATTGGTTCATTAGCTACCTATGCAGGCCAATCAAAATGCAAAAATGGAAATGATTATTTTCAGTGCGTTCAATATATTAGAAATTATGATGCTGACACGATTACATTTAAACTAGATGGGATTCATCCCTTGCTAGGGGATAAAATACCGATAAGAGTTAGAGGTATTGATACTCCAGAACTTAGAACAAAGAACCAATGTGAGAAGAAAACTGGATATAAAGCAAAGGCTCTAGTGAACCAAAAAATCACTGCAGCCAAGCGTATAGATTTGGTTCGTTGTTCAAGAGGAAAGTATTTTCGTCTGGTTTGTTCAGTGCTATTAGACAGCAAGTTATTATCCGATATTTTAATCAAAAATAAGTATGCTTATAAATACGATGGAGGAACAAAAAGTAGAATAGATTGGTGTAATTATCGAACCAAAAATATATTGGACAAATGTCCTTCGTCCGGTTCCATATCTGTACTTTTCCCTTCTATATCTCTTTCACAAATACCATCACCGTCTTTGAATTCATCTAAACCATCTAAAAGCTCATTCAATGTCTCCACCCTCTCGTGTAGATCATTCACTCCAATTATCCCGTACTCAAATTGTAATTTTGTAGTAAGGCTAAATGCTACTATCGAAGATTCTTCCATCAATTCTCCAAGAACTCATTGATCAAATGGAATCTATTTCTATACTCTTCATAATTTATTTGTTTATCGAAGAGATATTTATTTCGGTGTGGGTACAGATTTACGCTGTGGTGCTTGTTTCCTATCTTATAAGGGATAACGTAAAAAGCATCAAAACCGAGCAAAATAGTAGAGGTAGAGCAAAGAGATGTAACTTAGATAATGAGCTTAATCTTTTGACGACAATCTATAACTGGTATAAATCATCTGAATATTTTGAAAATGAAGTAATAGACTTTAGGAATCCCGTAAGAACTCAACATAAAAAAATGGGCTTTATTCGTCCCAAACCAATAAAGAACCTAGGTATCAAACTCGATGATGCCTTAAAATTCTTCTCTTACTTAAAGCCTCTGTACCGAGATGTTGCACTTTTTCAGTTTTATACAGCAAGTAGGATTGGTGAGGTCGCTGGTCTTCAATGGAAGCGTGTTGATTTTGTGAACAAAAAAATTGTTATTATGGAAACTGCTCGATGGGATATGACGAATAAGGTGTTTATCTCTTTGAACGCTTTTCCAAAAAACCGTGAACCTAGGACAATTTATCTTACTAAAGAACTAAATGAGATACTTCAAAGGCGACTTGAAAATAAAGATTCTGATAGTGACTATGTTTTTCATGTAGAAGGAGCACCTCTAAACTATTGTACTATCCAAGTAAATTACAGAGGTGCACAAAGAAAAGCACAGATCCCATACAGTGGTACTCATATCCTAAGACATGGGATGGCCCAACTTGCTAGAAAGGTCGGAGGATGTCTAACAAGCGTTGTTGCGATGACAGGTCACAAAGACTTTAGACTTGCTGACCACTACAGTAAGCTAGATGAATCTTTTCAAAAAGAGGTTTCCCTCAAGATAATGGATCACATCAGAGAGCATCAAAGCTTTAAAGCTCAAACAGAAGATGAAGTGATAAGACTTGCAAGGTTTGAAGGTGAATAGCCCCATTCAAGTTATACTTACTGCCAAATCCCGATTTTTTTGATAATTTAGGTGCTATTGAGGTGCTATCAAGTGTTTTAACTTAAAATTCCTCAATGATTTTAAGGAGATATACAGAAGTGCCAGAGTTACCAGAAGTCGAAACAGTCAAACGCGGCCTAGAAGAAATCCTAGGAACAAAAGCCGTCATCAAAAAGATCAAAGTTTTAAACCCAAAGCTTCGCTTTCCTGTCCCTTCTGAAGTCTCAAAGCTAATAAAAAATGCTCCCATTCAAAAACTCTCAAGACGTGCAAAATACCTTTTCTTTGAACTTGATAAATATGTTCTAAGCTCTCACTTAGGAATGACCGGAACCTGGCGAATCTATGCGGATGATCGAAAGAAACATGACCATGTGGAAATTCATCTAGAAGATGGACGAGTTCTCGTTTATGCAGACCCGAGAAAATTTGGTCTCTTTGAGTTTTTTAAAAAGTCTGAAGACTATCACCGCTTAGGGCATCTTGGGCCTGAGCCTTTGAGTGATGAATTTAATTCTGAGTATCTTTGGGAAAAGACTAGAAAGAAACAGGTGGCCATTAAAAACTTAATCATGAATCAAGAGATTGTTGTTGGGGTTGGAAATATTTATGCTAGTGAAGCGCTGTTTTTAACGGGAGTGAGACCTACTCGAAAAAGTGGGAAGATCACAAAAAAAGAATGTGAAGAGCTTGTGATTCATATTAAGTCTGTTCTTGACAAGGCCATTCAAGCTGGAGGCAGTACGATTTCAGACTTTAAAAAGGCCGGTGGCGATGCAGGTTACTTTCAACACAGCTTTAAAGTTTATGGGCGTGAGAAAGAAGCCTGCTCCGTTTGTTCTACCACTATAAAAAATACGACCATTGGAGGGAGAAGTTCTTTTTGGTGTCCCTCTTGTCAAAAATAGTTTTCTTTAAAAGTGCTCCACACAATAATTAAGACTTATTTTTTCTGCCTCTGTGTATTCTCCTGCAAAGTTTATTTCTTTTTGTTCGTGATCGTAAGTAAACTCAATTGCGTTTCCATTTTCATCTTCAAGACTTAGTGAAGGTTCAAACAATCCTTCGACATCAAAGTCGATACTGTTGGTATTAAAACTAATGAGTTCTTCTTCATAACAAGTATACTTTTGATCCCTTTCGTCACTCCCACAAGGGTTGACAGAGAGCTTTCCTGGCAAAGTATAATTTGAAGATTTAAGAACCTCCCAGCCATTATCCTCGAGTTCTTGAAATGCTTGTTTCGGCTCAGAGGGAACTTTATTGAAATCAAAGAAATAGCTATTTCCTTTTTTCCCACAATGCTTCTCAAAAGGAATCTCACTTATCTCAACTTTTCTCCACATAAGCATTAAAGCAATATGGTAACGAGGTCCTTGAAAGTACCCCACATCAAAAGGAATCTCTTGACCACGCTCTAAGTAAACTGCTTGATTAGCACAGGCCATTCGAGTTGGAGTTTGGCGATTATTATCAACAATCGTCTCAAACTCTCCATTTAAATTCAGATCAAGGATTGATCCATCGTCAGAGATAAGGGCCAACTGATAGTACCCTGGCTCCTGATCATCTCTTAATCGAAGATTTCCTTTAAGGTTAAGAGCAAAGTATTCAAAAAGAGCACTTCCCTCTTCATTAGTGACTTTGCTCCCATTTGAAAGTTCAAAGCCCTCATCGAATTTTCGGGTCGGAGTATTTATATCATTTAAAAAGATCGCTGACTCTGATTGAACACCTTTATCAACGAAATCATAATAGTTTTTAAACTTTTGCTTCTTTCCATCATAAAGAACACCAACAATTCCGTTTCGATCATCCCTTTGTTCATCTTCTGTATTATTAAAAGGATTACAAACAAACTTTTCTTCGACAACTGAACGCTTGACCCAATTATCAAATTCTTTTTCTTCTTCTGTTTGCTCGTCCTTCTCCTCTGAGGCCAAAAGATCATGATCTCCGATTCCACAATGGTGTTCAATCTCTCCAATTTCTTCTTCATCTTCTTTATTTTGGTTCCCTGGAATCACTTGAGTCTCCCCAGCTTCCTCCTCAAGAAAATCATTCATATCTTTATCGTAAAGAGGATCTTCTGATTCCTCTTCAAGACCTTCAAACTCGTCTTCGTCAGGACTGCGATAAGAGTCATCAAGAATCTCAGAGTTTTGTTCTGCGATTCGATCGAGTTCGAGATCCTCAATGTCTTTTTTGTAAAAACCTTGTTCATTACAAGAGACAAGAAGAACAAGTCCAATAAGCCTGAGTGTTAAAAGAATCCGTATCATGATTCCTCCTAATATGCTTTTGGGCCCTATTATTCAGAAAACGTACCGATTCAATTGGTGTGCCTTAATTTAACTCTAAGGGAAAATTGAATTTTTTGAAGAAATCGAATTTCTCATGACTTATCATTTTCAAAATTGAACAAAACAGACGCAAAACTCGGGCACACCTTCCTTAAACTCCTAAGATTCTTGAGAGCAACTCGATTGGATCTTTCATTGCATCTGCAAGCTTTTCGCCAGCAAAAAAGACGTTGAATAAGGCCTTTTCACGGTTACAGATCTAACTACCTGAAACTACATCAGGTTTGTCTCATTTTTTTGTCATTTTTACGGATCTCAACTTCAAGCTTTAACCCCTAAATACCGATAATTATTAGAGATCAAAGGGGTAATCTTAAAGATTAATACAATAGAAGATGTGATGGCAGTAAAACTTAAAATTCACAGTCTTTTCTTTTTAAGCATGATGCTTTTTTTGCAATCATGTTTAGAGCTCAACACTGCCTCCGTTGAAGAGACAATCGAAGAAGGTGGGACAACAATTCCACTTCCTACCGTTTCCGCTCCGGCCCAAATCACAATTGATGAAGATACAAATACGGGACCAGTAATTTTTAAAGTGAAAAACCTTTTCAGTAAAAGAACTCTTTGCTCTCCAAAAACAAAATACACTTTTGATAACACAACCCTTCTTGAAAATGCCGGAATCTCCGTCTCTGGTTTTTTCCCAGACTGTCAGATACTGATCCAATCTCTCCCAGAGCAGTTTGGAAATGCTGTGATCAACTTTACTTTTTATAACTTTGAAGGAGAAGAAGTCACCCATCAGTTAAACCTCGTGGTTGATGAAGTGGATGACCCTCCAAGTTTAAGTGATACCGCTGATCAAGTCGGAACTGAAGATCAGGATATAGGCCCAATTGATTTTACAATTGAAGATGACATTACTAACTTTAACTGTACCGACGTCATCCTCACCACAGGTAACTCAACAGTTCTTCCCACATCGAGAATCACAATTTCTGGTACCGCGCCTTATTGTAAGATTGCTTTTTCGCCAGTTCCCGACACCTATGGATCAAGCACAGTGACCCTCAGATTCTTCGATGGAACTCATTTAGTCGAAGATACCATTGAGACCACATTTAATGAGTTCAATGATCCTCCAAGCTACACTACGGCCCCAGTCAATCAAGTTGGTAACGAAGACCAAACCATTTCTCATATTCCCGTTAAGATTGCGGATATTGATACAACTTTAGTCTGTACAAATGCTTTCAGTGTGAGTTCAAGTAATACCACCTTGCTTGAAGCAAGTGATTTTACTTTTTCGGGTACAGCACCTGATTGTCTTATTTCTTATACACCTAAAGCAGATGCCTTTGGTTCAAGTACAATAACACTGAGTCTTACTGATGGAACGAATACTATAACAGACACATTTCTAGTCACAGTAAACTCTGTTAACGACGCTCCTTCGATTTCAACTGTGATTGATCAAACAAGCTATGAAGACAATTCAACATCTGCTGTGAATTTTACAATCTCAGATACAGAAACAAACCTCAACTGTGTCACAGATATTACAGCAACTTCAACGAACACAACTCTCTTACAAAACGCGAAGATAGCGATCACAGGAAGCGCCCCTAATTGTAGCTTCACTCTTACACCTGAAGCAAACGAAAGTGGGACCAGTACTGTCACTCTAAGAGTAAGTGATGGGACTACAACCACAGATGAAACTTTCACTTATAATGTCACTGCCGTTGATGACCAGCCCACACTCACTTTGCCTTCAGGACAAACAATCCTTGAAGATCAAAGTCTAGGCCCGGTGGTTTTCACAGCCTCTGACCAAGAAACTGTGGTTGATTGTACTAACGATATTTCAGTATCCTCTGGAGACACCTCGCTTATTCAAAACTCTTCAATCACTCTTGGAGGAGCGGCTCCTAACTGTACTTTCTCTCTCACACCAGAAGCCGGGAAATTTGGCAACACTGCCCTTACCTTCACTCTGACTGATTCAGTCTCAAGTGTCTCTGTTCTTAAAGTCATTAATATTGAAGTCACTGCGGTTGAAGATTCTCCTGAGTTTACGATGCCAGCAATCCCTCTTGTTTATCGAAACGGTGAAACTGGAGAACTTGATTTCACCCTTAGAGATGATGAGCAAGCTCTGAATTGTGTGACTTCAATTACAGTAGCCTCAACCGATACCACTCTTATCCCAATAGCCAACGTTATCCTCTCTGGAACCGCTCCCAATTGTAAGATGAACATTATTCCCGCAGCAACGCTCTCAGGAACATCAACAATTACTCTTACAGCAACAGATGGAAGTGGCCTCTCAGTTGATACCGATGAAGCTTTTCTGGTTACCGTCGACCCACAAGAAGAAGATCCTGTTGTTAGTGTGCTTACACCACTTGATGATGCAACCGGAGTCAGTGTGGATTCAAACCTCACCATTCAATTTGATGAAGATATTGCCGCTGGAACAGGATTAATTCTGATTAAAAAAGATAGTGATGATTCAATTATTGAATCTATCGATATTACCTCAAGTGATGTTGACATCACTGATGACACTCTTACCATTAACCCAACTCTTGATTTTCCAAGCCACACAGATCTCTACATTGAACTTCCAGCAGGAATTATTGTTGATGTAGATAAAGGCAATTCATTTGCAGGGATTCTTTTAAAAACAGACTGGAGCTTTGCAACCAAAGGAACTCCGTTTGATAATAACTTCAACTTCTCTATTGGCTCAGAATACCTTTGTGAGTCAGGAGGCTGTAATTCAAACTATGTGATGGTGAGTTCAGGAAGTGCGAGTCTTCTTCCTCTTGATCTTACAGTTGATTCCACGAGTGAGTATACAAGTGGGAATTCCGCAGGAGTCTCAGAGTCAAGCTCAAATCTTCTTCTAGATTCCTCTTATAACCGAAATAGCTTTCACGAGTCGTGGGTTCCAAAGTTTTCAAATGTTGTGGCCTATTATTCATTTGATAATGATGTGAATGATGCATCAGGCTCGGCAAATACTCACAACGGAACAAACTCTGGTATGACATATCTTACAACTTCAAAAGTTGGAACACATAGCGGTAGTTTCGATGGTGCAGATAGCGTGAGCATAAATGACCATACCGATTTTGATATTGGAGTTGGAGACAAAGTCTCATTTTCTCTTTGGCTTAAGTCTACTTCTACCCCAGCTAACGCTTACATCATTTTTGATAAAAGAGAGAAAGTAGCAGCCGACTGGACAGGTTACGGGTTGACCTATGTGAACTCAAACCGTTTACGTGTCATGCTTTATAGGTCATCGGGTACTTCGTCTACAACTCTCGATAGCTCTACAGTCTTTAATACAGGGGAATGGTTTCATGTAGGAGTCACTATTGACCGTGACTCGACAATAAATTTATTTGTGAATGGGCGCTTAGAAAACACGACAAACATTTCGGCATATTCAGCAAGTGACTTTAGTAACTCCTCTAACCTTGTGATTGGGGCCAAGTCTGAAGCAGCAAGTGCCTATATCCCATTTGTCGGAGAACTCGACGAGATGATCGTTTGGAACGATAGCGTAAGTAGTGACCAAATGAAACAGATTTACCATCATCAAAAAGCGACTTACACGGGAGAGCACAAATCAAAAGTCTTCAATCTTGGAAAAAGTAGCTCTTGGCCAGGGATAAACTGGCAAGCAATGCACCCCTATCAAAAAGAACTTCCAGGTAGTTTAGGAAATGAATCTCAATCTGATTATAATTCTCTTGTCACATCTATTGGAACCTATGGTGACAGTGACCTGAGTAATTCCTTAATCGGTCTTTGGCATTTCAACTCAAGCCACGATGACTTTAGTAATAATAGCAATACGCTTACACCTGATGGAGCAACAATAAGTTCTTTTTCGATGTTTGGTGCAGGCTCTTTATTATTTGATGGAGTGAGTGACCATACCGAAGTAACTGATCCTGTCGATGGCTCCCTCGACGTTGACACAAGAGATTTCTCTATCTCTCTTTGGGTTTACTCTAGAGATTTTGCTGCCGCGACCAATGATTTCCTTGTTCTCAAAGACGATGACGATGCAAGTTCGAATGGGTTTGGGCTCTATATCGAAGATGGTCATCTTAAAGGTTATGTTGATAATTCCGCAACTGAAGCCGTTGCCCTCTCGGTAGAGGAAATTCGAAGTAATGTTTGGAACCATATTGTCTATCGAGTTGATCGTGGGGTTCTTCAACAGCTTTTCATCAATGGTAAAGAAGTGACCTACACAACCCAAGATACTCCACATACAGAAGATCTCTCCAATACTCGTGCATTTATTATTGGTTCTGATGAAGCAGGGGTAAGCCCATTTAGAGGTTACATTGACGAAGTTGCTATCTGGAATAGGGCCATCAATATCGGAGAAGTCCAAGAACTTTATCGAAGAGGGGCAAACAGAATCAAATTCCAAGTGAGAAGTTGTGCTGCTTCAGACTGTACAGATCAAGACGCCCTGAGTGGTGACGGCTGGATCGGTCCAGGTGGAGACAACCAGAGCTTTTTCAGTGAAGCGCAAAACTGCGTCTCAGTTGATGGAAGTGGTGATTGTAATGGTGATATCAACCTGAGTCGCCCCTATTTTGAATTCGCTGACTTTGTCACTGCCCCAACAGATAATCAGTATTTTCAATGGCGAGCGATCTTTGAAAGTGATGATGAAAACGATGCTTGTTTTGGCTCAACCTGTATGCCAACTCTTAATAATGTAAGCCTCAATGCTAAAACGGGATCTCTTGTGACTGGATCAGATATTGAAAGATACTGGGGTGCCATTCCAAAGATTGAAAATAATCTCTCTTTATCTTTTAGTGATATCACTTCAATCACTTTAACTGAAACCGGAAGCTGTGCCATGAGATATCAAATTTCAAATGACGGCGGCGCGACTTATTACTATCACACAGGAGCAGCCTGGGCAGCTTCAGCAAACGAGACCACACATACCAACACAAAAGCTCAACTTGAAGCCAATATCACAAGTTTTGCTCCGTCAGCTCCTCCAAGTAGCGATTTTAAATTTAAAGTTCTTATGGACTCTGATACAGATCAAACCTGCGGAATCGACAATATCAATATTGTTGGTGAAGACTAGATCAGGTTCTCAAGTTTTGTAAGCCCCATGGCGTACTTTGAAAAATAATCTCTTTTTATGGAATAGCTTTTTAAGATCTCTTTTAAGAAGTCTGGCAGGAATTGTTCTTCGTATTTAATTTCCATCAAGATTCTTCGTCTTTGGGGCTCTTCAAAAAATTCTCTTCTTTGCTCAAATTTTTGTCCCAAAGGATAACTGGAAAGAACATGATCAAAAGTCACTCTCAGCTTCTTCGAGTCAAGATACTTCTCATAAGCTTCCCTTTCATAATAAACAAAGCAGCTCGGGCGAAGTTTTTGGGTTCGAAACTCACGAGAAACATCAGCATCATCAAAGTTTTTAAGAAAATCTTTATCAAAGATGTCTGTTCCCACTTTGAGAGGATTTCGACTTTTAAATTGTCGATCATCAATTTTAATTTTTTGCTCTAACCAAATCTCATCTTTTTCAAGAGAAAAGCTTTTTGAATAAGTTCGAAATCTTAGCTTGTAATGGCGAAGCTCTCCATTAATCTTTTGATAGAAATACTCTTTATCAGGAGTATCAAAATAAAGACTTGTAATGGGATAGGCCCCTCCACACTTTGTCGTGTAGGTATCAGGCTTTAAAAGAAATCCCACTTGCCTTCGAAGAGCATAGTACTGATCAAAGTTTAAAAGATATTTTGATTCATATCGGACAGCCATTGAACCCCACCAATCTCTTCTCTTTACCAATCTTTTGCAATGGAATGGCCCTATTGCCTCCACCTTCAGTTACCCAAACAGGAACTTTTTCATTTTTCTTAGGATTTTTTGATCTTACTTGAATTTGGTATTTTGAAAAATAGATCTTCATATGACCCACGGCCTTTCCGGTTTCACGGTCCACCTCGATCATATGATCCTGTTGATTAATACTCGCTGGATAATAAGCAAGGACATTTCGATTCCCCATCATGTAAGCACTTCCTCTATTGAAAATCTTAAGATAATGAGGGGGTTGATAATTCCAGACGACGACGGCCTTTCCCTTTTCTTTATCAAAACCATACACGACCACTCTGGAGCCTATATTATTGGGAGCGGGAGGAGAAGAATGATTATCCATCATAAGAACATAACCACTTGGAAGGATCTGTGCGTGATGCTGATGATAGAATGCATGTTGAAGATTTTTAGTTTGGTAAGTATCTTCAGGGTCGTTGCCAAGAGTCCAAACAAGATTAAATTTTTCATCGAGAAGAACAACTTTTGAAAGATTTCTTAGGCTAATGAGATAACCTAGCCCTGGATAATATTCAAGAGTGTTAGCATGAGAAAAATCAATTTGAGCTTCCGGCTTATCAAACTCTGAAAAATGCCTGCCAAGATTCAACAACGCAAAGTTGGCATGGGCGGGCGTTCTCTCCCAATTAACGCCTTTTAAGATATTAAAGGAATCAATGGGATCCCATAAGATCTTGCTAGAATTCTTTCCAATATTAACCTCTTCTAAAGTTGTTGAAACCACTGTGGATGGAGGTGTAAAAAACTGAAGCCAGTGTTGAGTATCATCGATGAGAGGATAAATATTTCGAAGATAATGCAATTTATGGCCAAGGGTAAAGAGACGATTACTATGGTAAACAAAATCGTGATGAATCACATAAGGGTTATCAGAAAGTTTAGGATTGATACTAAAGTCAATTTCCCCTTTTGAATTAAACTTTTCAAAGAAGCTGGATTTCTCACCATAAAGAACACCATAGAGGCCATCCCCTACAGGCTTAACCATAAGGTATCTTCTAAAATTGAGTTTTCCATGTTGAGTAAGATGGGCCCAAACAATTTCCCCAAAACGATTGATAATGACTGGAAAATAAGTTCTATCTCTGAGATTACCCGTTGTTGGAATAAATGCAGCACCTATAAGATAAAAAGGATCAGAAAACTCCCCTTCTTTTGTAATTCCAAAGTTTTCGAGAATGGGAACCTTCGGAGCTTCTAACTTTTTCGTTTGGACAGTTTTAAGATTGCCTTTCTTGTCTTCAACACAAAATTCAAGCTTAGAAAGATAAGTTGGAGGCAAATATTCGAAACCTGTCCCAATGGAATCTTTGAACTTATCTTTTGTTTTGAAATAACCAATCTCCGCGTTACCGTAGATAAGAGAATCAGACTCATCAGAAACATAGAGTTTTTTATGAAAAGACTTGGCAAGGTTTCCATGACCAAGAATGGCAATACGATTAAGGTTGGCCTTGTTGTTAATCTTAAGACGGTCCCTCATCTCTTTTAGGTTCTGAACTCTTTTAATAGGATTCAAGCTCGAAGGAATCAACGTGGCCACACAAATCAGTGAAGCACCGAAAATGAGAAGCTTTGTCATGTCCTTTTTATTAAAACGATTTGCCATTTACTTCATAATTTTAAGATAATTAGATTTGATCTGTCAGTTAAATATGATTGAGGTATAACCACATGGACATTAACCACCTGATTAAGTCAATTTTTATTTCCGATACCAATGCCCTTGGGGTGCTCGACATCTTTCTTGCCATCACTTTTCCTTTTATCCTTTGTCTTTTTATTGGCTATTTCTATAAAAGAACCAATTACCAGAATCATTACTCCATTAACTTCATTTTAGCGATTCCTCTGTTTGGTGCTCTCACCAGTATTATCACTCTTTTGATTGGCTCAAATATCGCAAGGGCCTTTGGTCTTGTTGGTGCTCTTTCTCTGATTCGTTTTCGTACAGCAGTGAAAGACCCCATTGATTCAATCTATCTTTTTTGGGCATTAGGTGTGGGCATGGCCTGTGGAACCGGGTTTTATCTCGCTGCCATTGCCATTGTTCTTTTAGGAATTACCTATATGGCAATTCTCTATAAAATTAAGTTTGCTCAATCTGAACGAGTGAATCTTATCGTTAAGGCCTTCTTTTCAAAGTCTGCTGACGAATCACAAATAAAAAGCTTTGAAAAAGAATGTGAAAGCTATTTTTCAAGTGTTAATCCTCTGAATATCTATACATCATCTCAATCAGATGAGAATGAGTTCGTTTACTCCTGTCAGCTTAAGAAGCGCATGGGAACCACGAGCTTAGTAGAAGAACTTAAAAAGAATAAAGATGTTAAAAAAGTTGAAGTTCTCTCTCAGGATTCGGCACTTTATCTTTAAAGAGGGCCATGAAGCTTTTAATTCTTCTTTCCTTTTTATTGCCTTTCTTCGCTCTTTCAAAAGAAAAAAAGAAGCTCTATTTTGGAACTCCGAAAAGGCTCGAATTTGAATATAAGTTTGCTTCAACAATTAACCCTAAACAGAATCTCGATATTAAGGCCATTATTTCGCGATTTAAAAGTGAGCTTGAACGTCTTATTAATAAAGAGGTCTTTCATTTTCCTAAGCTTTCTAAGAAGTCCTATTGGCAAGATCTTCAATTTACAAGTTTCGTTTTCCAAGATCATTATCTCGATACTGACAGTCTCGCTGTATTCAACGCTAACTCTGTTTATCGATTAAGACATCGCTGGGTTCACACGGAAAAGTTTTATCGCCACCAGATACTTCCCTTTTTACGAGTGTTCTATCCAGATCGTTGTGAAATTCAATTTAAAAGTGGTTATATTCGAAATGAAGAAGATAAAACTGTTAAAGTCTTTGAAACCCGATTTGAGTTTCGAAAAGAGTCGGAACCTTTTTTATCTAACGGTGGAACACCTCCTCCACCATGGCCAGTTAAAGAATATCTTGAATACGCTAAAAGTGGTGAATACAAAATTTTTCCTATGCTTCCCTTTTATGAACTCGAAGCAACAATTGGAAAAAATGAAGTGGCCCAAATAGCCCCGAAACTAAAAGTCACAACCGAAAGGCATCGAACTCATCTTAATATGGATCATCTTTGGGGAGTTGGACCTAACCCTCAACACGTTTTTATTCTTACTCTCGATCTCTCGAGAGTCCAAAATCTCCAAACGGGCGAATCTCTGAAAGAGACATTTCTTGAACTTGAAATTGAAATTGATCGCAATACCTCAACTGAAATCAACCGAATTGCAGACCTTAAAGAATTTCGTTCAGCAATGGAGGAAAAGGCTTCTGAAACTTCAAAAGAAGCTCAAGGTCTTTTAAAGCTTGACCTTAAACTGCTTCGAAAGAGTTTTGAAAAGATCTTAAATGAAGAGTTTCAACTGACTCAAGACCCTACAAACAATAAGTATTCAAGATTTATCACACTGTTTAAAAAATCTTAGTGTAACCAAACGAAAAGAGATCATTGGCCCTATAGTCATACCAGTATGAACGAGTATCAGGACTTCGAAGAAGTTTTGCTCCAAAAGAAAAGAATGAATCTTTGCTCCAGAGATACCTGGAATCTGCACTAATGAGCTGATCTTTAAGTCTTAGATCATAAAGATACTTAACGCGAAAACTCACTTTCGGAAGAACTTGGTTTTGGTATTCAGTTCCGATCCCTCTTCTCCAAAGAGGAGCAAAAGTGAGAAAGTCATCCCCAAAATTTTTATCACCTTCAAGCATGGCAATGGTTTTAATGGTTGCCGACTGTCTTTTGGCCACAGGGAGTTTGAGATCAAAAAACCAATAACTTTGCTTTTCATAGTTTGGATTGATCTTAATATATTCCGTTTCAAAAATTCTTCCGGTTCTCTCTTGTTCTATAGGATCAAGAATCACAAAATCATCAAACACATTTGAGTTTGGATCAATCACTTGAAAGCTATTTTTCACGACGACTTTTTTATCTTTTGTATGAACCGATAGATCTGCTCCAAAAACAGAATGATGATTGACTATGGGAGCCGCTGTGGCCTGAATTCTTGCACTTGTATCAGGAAAGGCCTGAGCATTAATTCTAAGTTGGTTTTCAGGCTTATACAGTCCAAAAGCTGAGACAGAGACATTGGTCCAATCATAACCGATCTTTGCTCCAAAACTTTTTTTGAAAACCACATCACTGACATCAGGTCTTTCAACATTATAGTTGATATCTAATTGATTGCCTTCAACGACGACTGTTGAAGGAGGAGTTCTTCCCCAATAGGACTTTCGAACGATCTTTCCATCTTCTTCATCGATTCTAGGATTAAGAGAGGGAACATAAAAATAAGAAGCAAAAAGCTCTGTATGAAATTTTTTATTTTCAGATTGAAACCTTGAGTGAACACCAAACTTTCCTTCTTGCCTCTCATCAAGAAAGTTTATGCCAACGGCCCCATTAATATTTGAAAGGTACCAAAAGCCTTCATCCGCAGACCAATCAAGACGCTTTCTCCCCACTCCCACTTCAATCACTCGATCAAATTGATGAGTGTAATAAAGTTCACTTAATGAGTAGGCCAAATGGGATTTCTCTTGGAAGTATTGAGAATGGGCCTCAACTTTAGTTTTGCCTTTAGAAAACTTCCTTTCATCAACAATACTGAGATCAAAAGAGTTATTCATTTGCTGATCAATATTTGCGTTAGAAAAGTTTTGGGATTGAATCCCAAGGGAAAGATCACTTTTCAGCTCTGCAGCATTCAAAAGATGCAAAGAAGTTGTAAGTACTAAAAATGACGTGAGCATGTGTCTAATCATATTTGACACATTAGCAGCATTTGTCGATATATGGCCAAATTTCCTCTGAAAGTTTGTAAAAAATAGGCACAGTGCAAAGAGTTTTATTCAAATTGTTTCATTATGATTAGGCTGCATAAATCATGACCTTTTTACATGGTCTTTTAGGTGGCGCATGAAAATAATTCTCAACTTAATCCTCATTATCAGTCTCAGCACAAGCTGTGGTTGGTTAAATGAAGATGTCGAAGAAAAACCATTTGAAACAAATCAGGTCACAGGCCTTTGTGAGATGAAAACCGACGATCTTAGTAAGATCACGGATCAAATCATCACTGACTCTCTGCGCTGTATTCAATCCAATCTTGAAAAGTTTGCAAAGCTCGTTAAAAGAGAAAATCAAAAAAACATTAAGCAAAATGAACTTTCTCAGTTCGTCCAAGCACTCTTTGGTCAAAAGGCCAAAGGCTATATTGATGGCATCATTATTATGTTCCAAATCAATGCCATTTTTCTCCAGGACAAACATAAAGAACTTCAAGTCAAAAATATTAAACCTTTATTTGATTCATTAGTAGTTCTTAATGAGCTTCTTGTGGAGATCTCTTCTGCTTTTTTTGATGTTCAAAGCTTCAATTATGAACAAAAACGAAAGACTCTAAAAACAAACACTGAAAAGCTTATTACTCGCCTGATCGATATTATAGGAACCGACGGCCGAGATGATCGCTATATAGACATCTATGATCTTGTCGAACGACTTAAAAATGAAATTGGAGATCAAGATGAAGACAATAATGGCGGTGACTTCTTTGAGAAGATCACATCGTTTCTCAAGCTAAAAATGATCCTAGTTGGTGGAGATGCTAAGAATGTCACCGCCAAAGAATTCCGTACATTCCTTGATATGTTCCCAGAATTCTCTCTCATTATTTATGATCTCATCGCTCTTCCCACAGATGAAGATCAATCAGAGTCTGAGCAAGTTGAGTTAATCACTAATATCATAAAGAGCTTCGATAAACTCACAGACAATAATGGAGTCAATCATTCAACTCATGTTTTAAATCGATCTGATCTTGAAGAGATTGCGAATAAAAACGACCTTGATGAGTATTATCAAAAGTTCTCCAATACCATTGATCAATTTCGAGAACACTTTCTTCTAACCACCGCTGAAGAAATTACTTTCTATGAGTTTAAATCAACTCTTACAATCCTTCAGTTCATCCTGCCTCTATTTAGTACTTACTATCAAATACAGCCCTTTCCTGAAGACTTCAAAAACCTAGACTTTCAGACCAGGCTCGATTTTTTCAATAAAATTAATAATGGGAGTGGATGAGGCAACGGGAACGGGCGGGGTT
>JBMYPC010000011.1:0-38464 GCA_049599895.1 Bacteriovoracaceae bacterium
AACAGTAGGCTTTACTAAAACTTTGCAATTAGAAGCAGAGGTTTACGCTTGGCCGATTGATTTCATCCTCGTTTCCCCAGGTTTTGTAGAGTCTCAGATTATGAATGTTGGAAAAGACTACGGCTTTCCTGAAGAACTCCAAAAGATTGTCGCAAGCCCAGCATCCTGTGCAAAAGAAATCATTCAAGGAATCAAGAAAAATAAACTTGAGATTACCCCTACTCTCAATGGCAAGGCCGTGATGCAAATGAATAAATTCCTTCCAGGAACACTTAAGCTTCTTGGGAAACAGGCCTTCAAAAAAGTGAAAAAATAAAAGGATTACCAATGAAATCACTTACGGACATGCTCAATATCAAACATCCGATTATTATGGCCCCAATGTTTCTTGTGACCAATAAAGAAATGATGATCTCTGCAGATAAAGCAGGCATTGCTGGCTGTATTCCAGCTCATAACTTTAGAACCATTAAAGAGTTTGAAAATGTCATTGATGAATTAAGTGAAAAATGTGAGCACTCCTTTGGAGTTAATATTATTACAAACAGATCAAATCCTCTTGCGAGTAAACAAATCGATGCTGTTGTGAGGTCCAGGACAGACTTCATCATCACCTCTCTTGGAAGCCCTGAAGAGGTCATAAAAAAAGCGAAAGAAAAAGATATCAAAGTCTTTTGTGACGTCATTGACCATAATTATGCAATGAAAGTTGAAAAACTTGGAGCCGACGCCCTTATTGCTGTTAACAACAGTGCAGGAGGACATCTTGGAAAGTGGCCAGCTTCAATCCTGATCCCCTATCTCATCAAGCAAACAAACCTTCCCGTCATCTCAGCCGGAGGAGTTGGAGATTACAAAGGTCTTCAAAGTATGCTCAGCCTTGGCGCTATTGGAGCTTCAATTGGCTCACCATTTATCGCAACTTTTGAAAGTGGAGTCTCAAAAGAATATAAAGAAGCCTGTGTGAATTATGGGGCTCAAGACATTGTTGTTTCAACTAAAATTTCAGGAACTCCTTGTACAGTGATCAACACTCCTTATGTACAAAAAGTTGGAACAGAACAAAACTTCATTGAAGCCTATCTCAATAAAAATAAAAAAATTAAAAAATACGCAAAAATGGTCACTGCGTACAAAGGAATGAAAGCGATTGAAAAAGCAGCATTCTCATCCACTTACAAATCAGTTTGGTGTGCAGGCCCATCGATTCAAATGACTGAAAAAATTGAATCTGTGACTGATGTTGTTCAAAGAATCATCACTCCGTAAGAAGAGTAGTTGAAAAAATCAATCAACTATGTATTCTTTCGAAGACTTTGACATCACTTGAAATTTAACACAGTACAGCCCTATAATATGAGTCATGAAAATTGCCCTTCGAGCTTTACACTTTTTGCCATTATTAATTCTTTTTGCATGCAGTGACATTGGGATTACTCCCGTCCAAAGAAAACCAAACAGTCTTAGCATGTCCAAGAAGACTCAAAAACTAGCTAAGCATTACAAAAAGAAAGTCGAAAAACAAAAGCTGCAAGACCTCTTTTTAATTAAAGGTAAACTCGATCAACTTGATGGAAAAAATGGAGATGTCATTGGCATCAATTATCAACTCACTAAAAGCCAATACAAGTTTATAAAAAAGCATAGGCCAAATCTTGTTTGTGGACCTGTTGATAAAATTGCTTATAACACAAGTACAAGCTCACTGGATTTCTACCTACCTATTCCCTACAAGTTTAACAGCTCAAAGATGACTTGTTATTTTGAGCTTGATGAAAACAACGACGATAAAAATATCAATGTCTTTGAAGTCAATGTTTCTCAGCAAGATTATCCAGTAAGGCAACTTAAAGTTTCAAAAAAACACGTTGAACTTTCCCAAAAGGCCATTAATCGTTGGTTAAAAGAAAAGGCAGTTCAAGAAAAAATCTATGGATCACGGACTCACAAAAAGCATTTTTTCTCTCCATTTGAAATGCCTTTAACATCTAAAATCACAAGCCCCTATGGATACAAAAGACTTTTTAATAACAAGAAATTCTCTTGGCATTCAGGAACAGATTTCAGGGCCCGGATCGGAACAAAAATCACTCCTTCAAATCGTGGGGTTGTTCGATTTGCAGGAGACCTCTACTTCAACGGAAAAACCGTTATTATCGATCATGGAATGGGAATCTTCACCATGTACTGCCATCTCAGCAAACTCAAAGTTGCTGAGGGAGAAGTTGTCACAAAAAAGACAATTCTGGCGTTATCCGGAAATACGGGGCGATCTACAGGTCCACACCTTCACTGGGGAACCAAGGTCAACGGAGAATGGGTCAATGGCCCAATGTTAGTTGAGCAGACTAACCAGCAGTTTTCACGCACTCGTCTACCTGCTTCCAAGTAGTTGCAAAACTAAATATTAAGAAATCAAGAAAAACATTGTTGAATCTGATCAGATCTTCACTGATAATAAAATTAACTATTTAACACGATAAGGGCTTCTCCTATGATGAATCAATCACCAAAAGGCAATATCCTCATAGTCGATGACAATGTTGAATTATTGGAGAAGCTTCAATTTCTTCTTGAAGACCTCGCTGAAGAGATCTTTATAGCAGAAGATGCGGCCAAAGGATACGATGCCATTCAAAACCATGAAAAACTCCACTGTGTGGTCTGTGATATCAATATGCCTGGAAAAGATGGGGTTGAATTTTTAAAAGATGTTCGAGCAGCGGGAATCAAAATCCCTTTTGTCTTTTTCACGGGCCACGGTGACGATGATCTTATGGTCAAAGCAGGAGATCTTGGAACCTATGATTTTATCATGAAGCCACAATTGGATAATCTTGAAAAAGCTGTGATTGAGGCGATGAAGATCGGACAAGGAATCACTTCAGGAGATGAGCATACAAGTGAAGAGAAGTTTCAAGAGCTCGTGGACATTCTCAAGAAATAGTATTCTTTAACTTAACCCTTGTTTCTTTTTTGCAGTTTCACATTCATCTTTTTTATCACAAAACATACAATCATCGCCTAGAACTTTTCCTAAGCCCCCACATGAACCTTGAAGTTTCTTTTTTGCAACAATGTAGCCAATGGCCATTCCAAAAAGAGAGAGAGTCACAATCAAAGAAGAAACGAGAATTGTTTTAATCATTTTTTCACCAGTTGGTTAAAACTTGAGTTTGCTTTAGTAATAAACTCTTTTGTCCCTTCTTTGGGATAAACAAAAAGAGCTGCAATATTATTTTCCTTGGCGTATTCCATCGCCTTTGAACGTTCCATTGCCATTAATGCAGTAGCAAGTGCATCGGCTTTCATGCAAGATTCTTTGTGAAGAACAGTGACTGACGCCAGAGCAAACTTAACAGGCTCACCTGTTTTAAAATCAATCGTATGAGAATAACGTTTCCCAGCGTTTTCAAAAAAGTTTCGATAATTTCCTGATGTTGCCATGGCAACATCATTGATTTCAAGAATTTTTTGAATTGATCTTTTATTAACATCGGGAGTCTCAATACCGACTCTCCACGCCCTACCATTATTAGTTCCTGAAGTTCGAACCTCACCACCAATTTCAACCATAAAGTCTGTAAGTCTTCTTTTCAAAAGAAACTCTGCGATCAGATCAACTCCATAGCCCTTCGCAAGAGAAGAGAAGTCTAAATACATATTATCTTTCTTTAAAGTCAGTTTACGAGCGGCTTTATCTAAAGAAACGTACTGAAAACCAACTCGCATTTTGGCCTTTTCGATCTCTTCTTTCGAAGGAACCTTTTTCTCTGCACTAGGTCCAAAGCCCCAAAGATTAACTAAAGGTCCAATAGTCGGATCATAAACACCGTCTGTACTTTTTGAAAGCTCAAGAGCATAGTCCAAAACGTGAGCAAACCCTTCTGTTACGGCTTTTTCTTTAATAGGCTCCGATGAAAAATTAATTAATGAAATCTCAGAGTCCTTTATATAGGTCGACATGGATTGATTAACTTGAGCTAAGATTTTATCCACATCACCTTGTCCAGGAAGAACAGCACCATCAGGAGCGGTGAGAACCTTCACAGAATAAGTCGTTCCCATGGTTTGACCAGTCCAAGTGACAAGTTGGTTTTGGACTCCACCAGTGCAGCCGACAAATACAAAAAGTATATAAAGGATAAAAGGCATATTTCTCATAGGCCCAAAGATAGCGAATGTTCTTAAGGTTATCAATCATTTCTAAGGGAAAGATCATCAGCTTGTGTCTTTGACTAAAGAAATATGTCAGACAGAGTTAGAAATTCTCTTCAAATCTTAGCATTCTATACTTTTTACTCTAAAGACTTTACACCGGCAACGCGTCACTAATGCAAACTTAACACTTTTTTGTGAGTAATTTGTTCACGGAATTGTAATTTTTGCTGGGGGGCAATTGTTGAAGTCCATAAAATTTTCAAACTTAGGTCTTATCTCTCTTCTCTGTGGTTCATTTCTGTTTTTGCATACGGTCTGTGCAAATGCTAACGAAAAAGAAGCTCTTATTGATCCTGGCTGCCAGCAAATTATGCTTTTGGCCCAGGAAGACTTTGAGCGATCTATCACGGAAAATACCGACCCTTTAGAACAATTCCAAAGAACTTCTGAAACTTTAACAGAATGTCAGTTTGAATATGCTTTTGCGGCTCTTCAAACCCAAACCAACTTTGAAAATATGCTGGCATTGCAGCTAGCTCTAGAAGCTTGGCAGGTAGGGCCCGAAGCGAAAGAAGAATATGCACTCGCCCAGGCTTTAACGACAATTCAGCTTGAAAAAGCAGGGATAACTATCAGTCACTTTCAACAAGAGCAATTCAAATCAAAAGTAAAAACTTTTGAAGAAAACCTCGATGAGCTCTTTAAAGAATTTCAAGCGAAGGCCAAGGAGCAAAACCAACCTTTAACTATTGGAAGATTTGTTTTTACCAGAGGAAGACCAGCTCCTTACACTCTTTATGACTATCCCGAAAAGATGAGGTCTTTTTCAAAAGATCAATTAAAAAGTGTTTTAGAATCGTCTGAAAAAGAAAATGAGCTTCTTGATGGAAGCTATATTCGACTGGCCAAGCACTTCTATCAATCAATGCATGATGAAGTAAAAAGATATCTTGCTTGGAATCCACCTCTCCTTGGAAAGAAATCAAGACTTGGAGGGGCCTTCTGGCGACTAATTGGACTGGATAAAACTCAATCTCTTGTGGATCAAGAAATTGATAATGCTTATTACTTTTTAAATTCACAGTTTAAGAAAGTGATGGGCATGCATCTCGATCTTAAGCCTTTTAATCAACTTATGAATGCCTATTTTGATAAAACCAGGGCCATCAATGATAGAGACTACAAGGCCTATAGCAGACTTAGAATTGGCGTGGCATTAGCACCATTAGTACCGGTTTCAATGTATCTTAGTGCAGGGCTACTCTCATCTGCAGGTCTCGCCACTTTAAACGCAACAAGTTTTACATTAACAACCACAGGCCTTCTTACTTCGGCGAATGTTTCAGCTTTTATCACATTGGGACTTATGTCCACAGTTGTTGGAACGACAGTTTATTCTCACCACCTTGATAAAAAGTATGGAGTGAGCGACGGATTAGGACTATTTGATAAACTTCTTTTCAACCTTACAACTTCAATGCCGAGTATTGCAGCATCTAATATTCTCATCGCTTCAACAGCCTATACAATCACGTCATTTGCCGTTGGAGCAAAAGAGCTTATGGCTTCCCTACCAACTCTTATGAGAAATGCCAGTGCACTCTCAGGAAATGCTTTAATGGCAAAACTTAAGACAATGCCCATTACCCTTCTTAAGAAGTATGCTTCGGCTTGGTGGAGCAATAAAGTCTTATTCTTTAAGTTTTTTGTCGATACCGGAGTTGCCATCAGTCTTGAAATCGCAACAAGACAACTTCTGGCAGATGGACCAGATAGAAAGTTCTTTATTAAGGACGAAGATGGTAATGTCACGATCAACCCAGACTCGCAGTATTCAATCATTGCAGGAACAATCTCAAGAGCAATTGCTTATCCACTTGTAAAAGTTGATAACTTTGCCCTTCGTTATCTCATGTATAACCTTATTGGAACAATCTCTGGTGCTACTAGTGCCATCATAATGAATGGAGAGATAGACTTTAAGAAGATTAAGTTTTCAAGGGTTTATTCGATTGTCGTTGCCTCAGCGATGGGAGAATTTAATAGGAAGCTTCGTTTTTCTAAGATGAACTCAGGTGATCAAACAAAAGTTGGTGTGAAAGATGCTTTGATCGATTTTTTAATGTCTCTTGCTTATAAATCAGTCTCCACAACCATCAGCAATGCCATATATGATGACTACGCCGACAATGAGAGCAGTTTTCTTAATATGATCAGATCTCAGGTTGAAACATCTCTTAATCTTGATCTTGAAGGAGTTTCTAACCTCGAGCTAAAGCAATCCTTAGAAAGGTTAGAGATTCTTTAGATTAAGGCATGAAATTTCTTCATGGTTCCTGACGATTATTATCCGCTCCCTTTATATTCAAGTAAAGGAACTTCGAAACACGGGCGCTGACGCTTCCTCGGTTTGCAAAAAAAGTTGCCAGTGGCATGCTTTAACGCAAACCGGTCTGGAATGCCAGAAAACTCAACCGTTTTCAGTATAGTTTCACTTTAACAATTTGGAGGCCAATATGAAGATCTTATCTTTACTCGTTCTATGCTTATTAAGTGTTCAATCATTTGCAATAACAACTAAAACTGCCAAAGTTCAATATGAATTTGATGTTGAATATCAAAAGATCAAAAACCTAGAAGTCATCTGCGTTAATTCTTATGATGCTCGTGAAGACGGTGATGGTGACCAAATTGCTTTCAATGAAATCTGGTATTCAGGAAACTCTTATCTCAAAGTAAAAAATCTTCTTGAAAAAGGTTTTCAACCAAAGCTTAACGCTGAAGCTGGTGAGCAATGTGAAAGTCAGTACGGCTCGACACCCACGATCCATGTTTATACATATGCCTACCTTAGTAAGGCTTTGGTTAATGCAGAAATGGCAAGGTCAAATAAAAGTTTTGTCAAAAGAGATGTTCTCTTTGTCAAAACAAAGTTTGATCGAGAGACATTACTTGAAAGAGTCAGCACCGAGAAAGATGATATTCTTAGTGATGCTTGGGCTGAATAGAAAATCAAAATTTCATGGTGCCTTTTTTAAAGGCACCTCTCTTTTATCTGTTTAATCGTACTTATGCTTCTAACCACCAAAGTCATCAAGCATGATGTCTTCTCTTTCAACACCAAGAGAGACAAGCATATCAATCACACACTTGTTCATAATTGGAGGCCCACAGAGGTAATACTCACAATCCTCTGGGTTTGGATGATCTTTTAAGTATTCATCATGAAGGACTTGGTGGATAAATCCAGTATATCCTTCCCAGTTATCTTCAGGAAGAGCATCTGAAAGAGCACAATGCCATGTGAAGTTATCGTTTTCTTTTTGAATGGTATCAAAATCTTCAACGTAGAACATTTCTCTTTTTGAACGAGCACCATACCAAAAAGTCACTTTTCGGTCGGTCTTGATTCTTCTGAACTGATCAAAAATATGAGATCTCATCGGTGCCATCCCTGCTCCACCACCAACAAAGATCATTTCTTTTTTAGTGTCTCGAGCAAAGAATTCCCCAAATGGGCCTGAGATAGTGACATCATCTCCTGGCTTTAAATTAAAGATATAAGATGACATTTTCCCTGGAGCAACATTAGGAAGTCTTGGTGGAGGAGAAGCAATCCTTACATTAAGCATGATAATTCCGCGCTCCTCAGGATAGTTGGCCATTGAATAGGCCCTAATCGTCTCTTCGTCTACCTTTGATCGGTATTGCCAAAGATTAAAGGTATCCCAATCTCCTCGATACTCTTCTTCAACATCAAAGTCTTTATAGTCAATATCAAGACCAGGAGGTCTTTCAATTTGGATATAACCACCAGCTCTAAATGGAACCGCTTCCCCAGCTGGAAGCTCAAGAACAAGTTCTTTAATAAAGGTTGCAACGTTATGATTTGATCGAACTTTACAGTTCCACTTTTGAACACCAAAGACCTCTTCAGGGACTTCAACTTCCATATCTTGTTTTACAGCAACCTGACATGAAAGACGGTCACCTTCTCTGGCCTCTCTTTTTGTAATGTGACTCAGCTCAGTTGAAAGGATATCTCCCCCACCATCGAAAACCTTAACCTTACACTGGGCACAGGTTCCACCGCCACCACAAGCTGATCCCACAAAAATTTTGTTATCAGCAAGGACACCAAGAAGTTTTCCACCTGGAGAAACTTTAAGTTCTTTTTCTCCATTAACTTTAATTGTCACTTCGCCAGAAGGAACAAGCTTTGATTTTGCCACTAAAATTACCGCCACCAACGCTAGGACGATAAGAGTAAACATTAAAACACCTGTTACGATAACTTCCATTATCTATAATCCTTTATATTGTTTTTAATTTTTATATTTTTACATTCCACTTATAAGGACCTTAGTTTCGCTATTAAAGCTGAATCCCCGAAAAGGAAAGAAAACCAATCGCCATAAGCCCAACAGTAATAAAAGTGATTCCTAATCCCTTTAATCCATCAGGAACATCAGCGTATTGAAGTTTTTCTCTAATACCAGCTAATGCCATAATCGCTAATGCCCATCCTACACCAGCACCAACTCCATAAACGATACTTTCAGAGAATGTATAATCTCTTTCTACCATAAAAAGAGAAGCACCAAGGATGGCACAGTTCACAGTAATAAGAGGGAGGAAGATTCCAAGCGCTGAATAAAGAGCTGGAAAAAACTTATCAAGTGTCATTTCAAGGATCTGAACAATCGCAGCAATAACCCCGATGTAACTGATAAGACCTAAAAACGTAAGGTCCATTTCAGCAAGAGCTTCAATTCCCGTCCACTCAAGGGCACCTTTTTTAAGTAGCAATTTATAGATCAAGTTGTTCACAGGAACAGTCACAACCTGAACAACAATAACCGCAATCCCTAAACCAATTGAAGTGCTCACTTTCTTTGAAACCGCTAAGAAAGTACACATCCCTAAGAAAAACGCTAAGGCAAGGTTCTCAACGAAGACTGCTTTTAAGAATAAACTGAGATAATGTTCCATATATATTTCCTTAAAAATTCTTTAAATTTTATTAAGCTTGGACCCCGTGTTCCACTTGATCTTTTTTGAATGTTCTTAGTCCCCAAATGAAAAAGCCAATTAAGAAAAAGGCACTTGGTGAAAGTAAGAACATCCCATCGGCTTGATACCAACCACCATCTTTAGCAAGTGGAAGAATAGTCACTCCTAATAACTTTCCGGATCCAAGGAGCTCTCTAAAAACAGCAACAAAGATCAGAACGATACTGTAACCAACACCGTTTCCAAAACCATCGAGCATACTCATGAGAGGATTATTTTTCATGGCGTAAGCTTCTGCACGCCCCATAACAATACAGTTTGTAATGATAAGACCGATATAAACCGACATACTTTTGGCCACATCATAAACAAAGGCCTTAAGAAGCTGGTCGGTTAAAATCACAAGAGATGCGATAATTGTCATCTGCGCGATGATACGAATACTTGATGGAATATAGTTTCGAATGAGGCTGACAAAAAACCCTGAAAAACTACAAACAAGGATAACGGCAACAGACATAACAAGTGCCGCTTCAAGCTTTGTGGTAACAGCAAGAGCCGAACAGATCCCAAGAATCTGAAGAGCAATTGGGTTGTTGTTAAAAACCGGATCAAATAAAACTTTTTTTACACTCATAATTTTATTCTCTTTATATTTGTATATTTACAGTGAAGACACTGTGTTTTTCGTTCTATACTTCTTTAAGAATGGTCCAAAACCTTCTTCGCCCATCCAATACTTAATCATTCCAGTCACACCGTTACAGGTAAGAGTTGCTCCTGAAAGACCATCAATTTTGTATTCTTTATTGGCAGTATTATCTGTGACACTTCCTTTAATAACAGAAAGGATAGGGTTAAAGCTTTCGTCATAAACTCTTTTGCCTTTCCACGAAGCTTGCCACTGGGCATTCTCAATCTCTCCTCCAAGACCAGGAGTTTCACCATGCTGATAGAACCCAATCCCTTCGACAGTTGTTGTGTCTGTTGAAAGAACAAGAAAACCATACATCGTCGACCAAAGACCCTTTCCATACATCGGAAGAATAATCTGCTTTACAGTTTCTCCTTCTTTAATAAAGAAAACCTTTGAAAATCGCTCCCTTTTTTTAATTGAAGCATAGTCTTTCTCAGAAGGAATTTTTGTATTGAGTTTAGGATCAGAAGCCGCAGACATTTGATCGTAATTATCTGGGTTCATCTCTGTGTTGTACTGACCAGTTGAAAGATCAACGATCTTAGTTTCAACAACTGAGAAGGCTCTTTCAATTTCTTCTTTGCTTGCTGATTTATTCTCAAGTAGTCCGGCACTAAGAAGAAGATTCTTTTTCACATCAAGTTTTTTATTTTGTTCTTGTAAAGGCTTCAAAGAAACCGCTGATGTCGAAACCATTACTGAACAAAAAATACAAAGAACTCCAGCGACAATAATTGTCCCTAACGTACTATCCTTTTGCATTTCTAAGCTCCCTTCTTTTTACGTTTGCATCCACAACAAAATAATCAATAAGCGGTGCAAAAGTATTGGCAAATAAAATTGCTAGCATAATCCCCTCAGGGAAAGCTGGGTTAATAACTCTTACAAGAACCGTCATGACTCCAATGAGGGCCCCATAAAACCACTGACCTTTTAAGGTCATTGCTGAAGTCACTGGATCCGTGGCCATAAAGACCATACCAAAAGCAAAACCACCAAGAACCAGGTGCCAAGCAGGGCTTACCATGAACATTGGGTTCGTTTCTGATCCCACCATATTAAGAAATAATGAAAAGACGATCATTCCAAGAAGAAGACTTACCATCGTTCTCCAAGACCCAATTCCAGTTGCCACAAGATACCCTGCACCTAAAAGACAAGCGAGAGTTGAAGTCTCACCCATTGAACCAGGCATTAGCCCAAAGAAAGCTTCCCACCAGGTCCAAGAAACGGCATCAATTCCACCAAGAGCGGCTTGTCCTAAAGCTGTCGCTCCTGTGTAGCCATCAACTGCGTACCAAACCGCGTCCCCTGAAATTTGAGCAGGATAAGCAAAGTATAAATAGGCTCTTGATAAAAGAGCGATATTAAGAAAGTTCTTCCCAGTTCCACCAAAAATCTCTTTTCCGACAACAACACCAAAAGAGATTCCCACAGCAACCTGCCAAAGAGGAATTGTTGGAGGGAGAATTAAAGGAAAAAGAAGTCCCGTAACCATGAACCCTTCGTTCACTTCGTGCTTACGGATGGTTGCAAAAAGGACTTCCCAAAAACCACCAACAACATTTGCCACGATAAAGATTGGAACAAAATAAATAGCCCCAAGGATAACGTTTGCAAAAATGTTCGCTGGATCGTGAATAAGTCCGAAGGCAGCAAATAGAGTTCCTCGCCAACCGTCAATCGCTGCTCCTCCGTTAGCAATAACAGAGTTTGCTTGATACCCAGTATTGTAAAGAGCCCACAGGATACATGGCATGAGGGCCATGGCGACAGTTACCATCATTCTTTTAAGATCAAGTCCATCTCTTAAGTGAGTAGAACCTTTAGTGACAGATGAAGGTGTGTAAACGAAAGTATCAAGTGCTTCATAAAGTGGGTAAAACTTTTCGAATTTCCCACCATGTTCAAAATGCTTTTCTTGCTTATCTAAAAAATCTCTTAAAAATTGCATGAGCTTAACCTTCCTTTTCAATCAATGTGAGATTTTCTCTTAAAATCGGTCCGTAATCAGTTTTTCCAGGGCAAACATAAGTACAAAGAGCGAGATCTTCTTCATCAAGCTCAAGACAACCAAGGGCCTGAGCTGATTCAGTATCGTTAGTGATCAGTGCTCTTAAAAGTTGAGTTGGAAGAATATCAAGAGGCATAACCTGCTCAAAGTTTCCAACCGGAACCATAGCTCTTGGAGAACCGTTAGTTGTTGTATTGAAATTGAACAGCTTATTAGGGATCAATTTTGAGAGGTAGATACTCTTCACAGAGAACTTATCAAGTCCTGGTGAATGCCATCCTAACAACTCTCTTGCCCCACCCTCTGGGATAATTGTGACTTGAGTGTGAAACTTTCCAAGATAAGGATATTCCTCGCTGGCAGTTCGTCCTGCTAAAACAGAACCTGAAATCATTCTGAAACTTCCTTCATGAAGTTCTCCACTAAGGGCTTCATGAAGATTGGCCCCAAGCTTAACTTTAACAAGTCTTGGCTTTTTTGCTCCAGTTCCAGAGATTGCAATCACTCGATCCGTCCAGATCTTTCCTGTACTTGCAACTGCACCAATTGAAATCACATCTTGGTAACCAATATGCCAAACCGTTTTATTAGCACTTACAGGGTCAAGAAAATGAATATGTGTTCCAACGTTTCCAGCTGGATGCACACCCTCAAACTCTTCCAATTGAATTTGCTCATCAGAGCGAACTTCAATATCAGAAAGTTTCTCACGGCAAACGAAAACTTTCCCCTCAGTTAACTTCTTAAGAAGCTTGATGCCGAGTTGAAAATATTCGCTATAACCTTTGATCACAACCGCAGGATCAGCTGCCAATGGGTTTGTATCAATACAAGTAACAAAAATAGAATGAGGAGTTGAACCCACTTCAGGGGCTTTTGAAAAAGGTCTTGTTCGAAAAGAAGGCCATAGACCAGAATCGATAAGAAGCTTTGTGAGCTCTTCAGTTGTGTAGTCTTCAGGGTTTTTACTGATGTAAGAATCGTAGCTATGAAATTCATTGCTCTGATCTTTTTCAATCACTAAGTTTTGAAAAACCCTTCTCTCACCTCTTTGAATTTTTACAACTTTTCCAGATGCCGGTGCTGTGTAAAGAACACCTTCAACTTTTTTACATGAGAAAACCGGCTGACCAGCTTTAACTGTATCGCCTTCTTTCACAAGCATGGTTGGCTTCATTCCAATATAGTCCTGTCCAACGACAGCAACATGCTTTGAATCAAGAACATCTTCTAAGAACTGCTCTGGTACACCTTTAATGGGTAAGTCGAGACCTTTTTTAATTCGCACGATTGCGCCTCCGATCAATTAATGTCTTGGGTAAATCACTTACTCTTTTATTTTGATTTAAATATATCGGAATACTTTTATCAAATTTGAACCTAGTTGTAACCTAAATAAAGAGAATTCTTAGGCTTTAAGGAAAGCGAAACAGCTCATCACAAAATGAGCTTGTCTCGTAGCGAAAAAACTTTTTACTTTCGAGTAAGCGAAAGCCAACAAAGGTCCAATCTTTAGAAAGGTGCAACATGTAATCTTCGTAGCTTCTTCGAATGGCAAAGCTGTCTACGAAGTCATGATCATTAAGCTGTCTCGAGTATTCGTTTACTGTCGGCACTGAGAAATAAAGAAAACGACAAACTTTTGACAGACGCTTTGAAACCCCTTCAAGGTCTTCATCTGGCAAATATTGAAACACAGAGTTACAAATTCCAAGGTCATATTTTACGCTCTGCTTTCTTTGGCACCACTTCTGCAAAGTTTCGTTATAAAGTGTGTAATTAACTCTCCCCCTCATCCACTTTGACTTTGAAACTCGTAAAAAAGCCTCTTTTGACGGCTCAACTCCAGCAAGTTCAATGGGTCTAAACTTTTTTTCAAAGCTTTTAAGGAGATAACCTAAGCCGAATCCGAGATCGACAATTGAATTAACAGCAATCCCCTGAAGATCAAAAAGACTTTTTACATATTGAGCATGTCCCTTAGCGTTGGCGACACCATCCATTTCATCAAGATCACAATAGTTTTGTTTCCAATACTCTTCTTTAAACTTCATATTTAAAATCTCGGCTCAGGCCTTGCCAAAAAAACCATCCCGAACAAAATCGATAAAGACCTAATAAGCTTAAGCCTATCCATAACAGACTCAGATTAAAACCATTTATTGTGCCATAGATTTGAATTGGCACAATTGTAAGGAAGAACCCTATCGCCATATGCTTTTTTAAATATGAAAATGCTCCAGCACCAAATAAAAAACCATCCATTAAGTAGCTAGGCCCTAGAAAGACTTGTGAAAGAGAAAGAATCGGCCAGGACCAAACTAAGAGATCTCCAAACTTGACATCACGACTAAAAACTAAAACAAGTTCTTGTCTGCCAAAATAATAGACAAGCCCTAAAACAGAGCTTGTCGCCAGGGTAACAATAAAAAGCCTTTTAAAAATCAGCTTTAAATAAGAATAGTTTTTTAATACCAAGGCATCAGCAACTAAGATCGTTGCCGTCATGGCAAGGCCATCAATAAAATAGGAACTCAATAACCACACTTGAAGCCCAATATGAAAGGCTGCTAATTCATCTGCACCAAGAGACGCTGCTGAGCGAGTCATAAGATAAAATGAAAAAGTGAGAAAGGCTGTTCTCACAAACATATTAAAGCCATCTTTTCCTATCGAAAGAAGCTCTCCTTTTTCTTTGAGCACATTGGTGAGTTCAAGTTTCACTGTTGTCGCCACTTTTCTCCAGATCGCAACTCCTACCGAACCAAGGACGTAACTCAACAATGTCCCATAGGCCACTCCTGTAATAGAGAGTTCAAAAACATAGACGAACAACCAGGACAAAAAGACGTTTAAAACTGTCACAAGGGCAAAGCTTATAAGGGCCAACTTTACCTTTTTCATGCCTCTTTGCAGGCTTAAATGAACTGTAAAAAAAAGACTCATCGGAATCGCAAGGGCCCTCATGAGTAAATAGTCTTTCGTCTCATTAAAAAGTGCTATCGGAGTGTTTGAGATCTTCAAAAGACTTTCATGAAAGAGAAAAAGAACAATTGTAATAAATGGCCCTAAAACTAAGGCCAAGAATGTTGCACTTGAAAAACTTTTATTAAGCCTTTGCCAGTTCTTTTCAGCGATCAATCCAGAGAATTTCTGAGTGGGAACATGAACGAGGAAATTAAAAATCCAGGCACAGGAACTAACAATCATCGCTCCTATTCCTAATGCGCCCAGGACGTGGGGTTCTTTATGACCTATTAAAGCTGTATCAACAACTCCCGAGAGAGGTTCAATTAATGTTGTAAAAATTGAGGGCAATGAAAAAAGAAGAATCTCTTTATAAGATTTTGGAGATGACTCAATTTCTTTTTTCATTAAACCCTAAAACTCTTTTGGTTCTCTCGTTGATACCTAAGTGAGATTTTTTTATTGGTTAATAACGACGTGAGCGGCAGTATAACCAAGAATGAGAATAAAAAGCCAAGCAAGTGTTCGCTTTGAACCAACTCTTTTATTAAGAACAGGAGTTAAAATTGCGATGATGGCCCAGATTACAATTTTAATCCAAACCCATGCAGGGAATCCCTCGCCATGATTGACCCCAATTCTGGCCAGAAGCCCCATCCCACCAACAAGAATGAAAAATGAGAGAACCCCAGCAAGAATTTTGATCCACTTGGCCTTAGCGTCTCCTAGAAATTGAGCTCCAACCAGAGAGAAAAAGCCAATGATGGCGATAATATGAAAAAATTTATAAAACTCGTAACTTAACATTATTGTCTCCTATACTTTTATTTTCTTTGAATAACATCTTCAGTTGCATAGCGGACCTTGGCCGCAGTTGCATACTTATCAGTCTCCGCTCTAAAGCCAAGACAACATGCGACTGCCGTTTTGAGTCCTTGCTCTTTTAACCCTAAGATTTCATCGTATTGATCAGGAACGATTCCTTCCATTGGGCAAGTATCAACACCCATAAGGGCCGCAAGGCTCATTAAACTTCCAAGTGCGATATAAGCTTGTTTTTGCATCCAAGCAAGTTGAACCTCTGGAGATTGTGATCCAGTAAAGCCTTTCATCACTTTTGCATATCCCTCTAAGCTTTCAACTTCTGCATTTCGAACTTGGGCGGTGGTATTAACAAGTTTATCAATCATTTCATCAGTGACTGACTCAGGAGTTGTAAACACAACCAGATGTGAACATTGCTCAATTTGTCCTTGGTTCCAAGAAGCTCCCTTAAGCTTTGTTTTTAATTCTTGATCGCTGACGATCACAAATTTCCAGAGCTGCAATCCAAAAGATGAAGGAGTGAGCCTTAGACTCTCTTCTAAAGTCTTAATTTGTGGGTCATCAAGTTTTTTACTTGAATCAAACTCTTTGACAGCATAACGCCAATTCAAACTTTCAATAATGTCCATAGTTCCTCACTTCTCTAGTTAATAGATCTTCATATCTGAGTAAATTGATTATTTTAAAAATCAATCTACTTGAAACTACTGTAATCCGCCAAAGAAAAGTCCTAATATTTGCTCTATCTTATGAAAATTCAGGCCCCTTGAAGGACGACATTACGCTTTGCACACACAGAAAGTCGGTTTTCCGCTATAATAGTCCTATGCTGACTCTTCCAACATTTGAAACCAACTCTTATAAAATTTATCGCGGGGCTTACACCTATCTTAAAGGAACAAGTATCTACTCTGAAGAAACCTTTGAAGTCTTTCGCGAAAGAAAAGATATGTCGATTCATTTTGTTTCAGAACTGAATACTCGTGTTTCGACGGGAGAGCTTCTGAATATTAAAGTGAATTATTTCGTCAATAAAGATTTTATTCCCCTCAGAGTTCTCATTGATAAAAAGCTTGGATCAGAACACGTCGCCGAATACTATGTTTATGAAAAAAGAAACGACAAAATCATTTATGAATTTATTGATAGCGTGGGAACAACAACAAAAGAGCTTGCGACTCCGCCAAAGTTTCACATCACTACGCCAACAGTATCAACTAGCACGGCATTTTTAAGATCAAAGAAATTTGATGGAAATGGGCTTAACCACTTTACTGTCTGGACCAGTCAAAACCAATGGAGTTATCAAACAGAGCCTACCACAAAGAATATTCATGCCAAACGAATGAACACCGCGCATGAAAATATCATGATTGAGGGTCATAATGTTCAGGCCGTGCATTATCGAATATTTGAATTTCAAGAAGACTTTAATGACGGAGACGTGGACACACAACCCTACGTCAACATTTACCTCAGTAAATATGCTGGGATTCCCTACACTTTGAGAAGTGACGCTGATGGCACAAAAATTCAGATTAAGTATTTTAACAGTCTTGATGATCACACTTAGATAAAATAAATTCCGTGATATTTTCTACAGCCAAGTCCGCATTTTCTCGTTTGAGATCATAAGGTTTCATAAGGTCAAAAAACTGACCAATGGTTCTCGACTTCCATCTTTTAATTCGAGAGTCTGCAATCAGAACTCCTCCATAATCAGTCTCTCTTCGAATAAGCCTTCCTAGTTTTTGATGGAGTGCTCTTGCTCGATGGGAAAGATAATAATCCTCAAATTCATTACCAAGATTGGCATCATAAAAGTCTCGCCTCTCTTTCACCACAAGATCCATGCGCATATCTGGAACCTTGTCGATAAAAACAAACTGAAGACTTTCGCCAGGTATATCAATTCCTTCTCCAAGAGATTCCATGCCGACAAGAATTCCATTTCCCGAAGCCTTAAATTCTTCAATGACATTTCGGCCCATTCCTTGAAAGAAAATGGGAAACCGTCCTTCATATTTTGAAAGGATTAATTCAAGGGCCTTTTCAAAACGTGTTCGTGCGGAAAAAAGAAGAAGAGTTTTTCCATCAATGGCCTCAATCACTTTTGAAATTTTAAGAATTGATTTTTCAACAAAGCTTGAGTCATGAAGATTCGGAAGGTCATCACAAAGATAGACTTTCGCTTGATTCTTATAATCAAAAATCGCAGGAAGAAATAACCCTGTTCTAAATCTTCTTTCAGGTTCAAGGTAGGTATAGCCTGTGGCCCATTCAACACCGCGAACGCCTCGATCCCCTAATGCATTGGCAAGAGTCGCAGAGGTGAAAACGACAGACTGGCTATTTTCGAGTAATCCGTCATGAATAATTCTTCCCACATCGACAGGGGCAGAACTTATCACAAATCCATCACCTTCTTTGAACAAAAAGGCATGAGCAAATCCCTCTTTTAAATCTAAGGCCGTCTCCATTGCCACAAGGGCATCGTTAATTGAGTTATAAAAAGAATCAAACCTTGTATAAGCATTTAAAGCGGCTTCTTCTTTAAACTGAGAAGCTTCATAACGTGAATAATGAGTCAGAAGTTCTTGGACAAGTCCCTTTAAAACAAAGCGAATACTATCGAGATGATTGAGAATTGAGATTGCAAAGGGGTCTTGTTTTTCTTTGAGGTATTGAAAAGGTAACTCATTCCAATACTTATCAGTGTATTTAATTTTTGCTTTAAAAAGCCCTTCAACTTTTTCATCTAAAGGAGACAAATGATCCTTTAAGATTTTTGCAGACTCTAATGAGAATTTTCGAAGTTCATTGATTTTAGGAGTCGACTGCCCTTCAAATTCCTCATTCTGAGCAAGTAGATAAAAAAGTGAGCCAATTCCTTGAGAATGACTTAATTGGCTTTCAATGAGATTTAATTGCTTGTGGCTCACTTCAAGACTAAAAGATTTAGTCGCCTCATGTTCGGTTCGATGGGCCTCATCGACAATAATATTAAGTGGTCTTGGGATTCCTTTGGGCCATTGAAACATCAATGCATGATTACCAATAATGATTTGGCTTTCTCGGGCCTCCTTTAAGCCTTCGACATAAGAACAGCTATGCTTAAAAGGACAACGAAAACCTGTGCAGGAACGAAAATCAACAGCCGTTTGAGAGTCCATGTCTCTAAAACTTGGAAACTTCATTTTAAGAACATGAGGAAGGGAGTCTCTTGTGATTTTAGTATTATAATCTCTTCGGTTGTTATGAAAAAACACAAGTTCAAAAAAGACTTTTGAGAACTGTGCCTCATAGGCCCTCTCTGAAAACATATCTTCTTTATCAAGAAGCTGCCTAAAAAGGGATTCGCATATATGGTTTGAAGAGCCAATTAATCTTGTGAACTTCACTTGATCATGATCTTTTCCCATAATTTTTTTTAGAGCAGGAACGTCCTTTGAGATGGCCTGATTTTGCAAGGCCTTAGTCCCAGTTGCCACCAAAACCTGTTCGCCTTCATTTTTTGTATAAAGAGCTGCGGGTATCAGGTAACCAAGAGTTTTCCCTGTTCCTGTCGGGGCCTGAATCAAAGAGTGAATTTGATTTTTAAAACATTGCCCTACTTTTAATGAAAGCTGTTCCTGCGAACTTCGGTAATGATAACTCGAAAAGAGTTCTCGCATCTTATCTTCATCTTGATAGAGAGATTGGATACTTTTTCCATCAAACTGAAACTCTGAAAAATTGGTTTCTCTTGAAAGGTCTTCTTGAACCTCTGAGACTTTTTCCTCTTCACTGAATTGCCACTGACTGTCCCAATCCATTGGCGCGCCATCTTGATCAAGAATCTCTTTGATTCCCAAAATTTCACTTTCACTTAGCTCAATCCACTGTGCCCAAAAGTTTTTTTGCAGTCCATGGGTATAAAAAAGCGAGCGCATAATCTCAAAAAGCTCACGATCAGAAGAGATATAATTAAAACCGCAGATCATAACCTTTAAAAGGTCCACTGAATCTTGAAACCCTCTATGTTCTTCTTTCTCAGCAAGCTCAAAATCAACAATGAACGATTCGAGGCTAAGAGAGCTTCTGTCGGGAAAACACCAAGCGAGAAAATCAAGGGAGTCCACAAACTCCACTTCTTCATCTATGTTTCTTCTAAAGAAATCACTTAAAAAAGATTCTTCAAACTTAGCGTTGTGAGCAATAATTTTATGTCCCGCAAGATCTTTAAGTTCCTCGCTTACCTCTTCCCAATCTGGGGCTTTATTCACCATAGACTGAGTAATTCCTGTAAGCTTTGTAATAAAAGAGCTAATGGGAACATCTGTATGGATAAGACTTTGATACTTTCTAACCAGTTTTGCTCCTTCAAACTGAAGAAACCCAATATCAATAATCTTGTCCTTACCGGGATCAATCCCAGTAGTTTCAATATCTAAAACTGCCCATTTAATATCTTCAAATGACATTTCTGACTCACTAAGGCTTTAAATTCATCGCTAAAGTTCAGCCTAATATAATTTTGGCCATTCAAATTACGGTTTTCCTTGACTCTAATGCCCAGAATCCATAATTATAACTGCTCAACCTACAAAAATTAATTTAGGAATAGAGCCATCATGCCTTTATCGACGGTCATTTTTCAATCACAATCCCTTATTATCTTGATTCTTTTCTACATCGGGATTGCCAAAAGAAAGTCTAGGTCACTTCATGTGAAACTCATGACCATTGGCATTATCTGGGATGTCTTGCTTGTCCTTCAAATTGAATTAACGAGAAGCGCAATAAACACCGCAAGCAAAGTCACAAGTAATAACTGGCTTATGAACTTTCATGTAACAATTGCGATCACGACAGTGGTTCTTTATTTTGTGCAAATCTACTTTGGACGAAAGCTCATGAAATCAAATGGGTCCGTCCGCCTCAAGCACAAGCTCATCGGCTACACGACAATCGTTTTACGAACTCTTGTCTTCTTTACAAGCTTCATCATTAAAAGCTAAGTTAAGTCATAGAATTTTCACCTTTTGAGGCCTCTATGGATTTTGAACAACTGAAAAGTTTAATTACCGCAACTATCAATGATGCTGAAGTCTTTATTACTGATTTAACAGGAACTAAAGACCATCTTGGAATCACTATTGTCAGTGATGAGTTTAAAGACATCTCTCTCATTAAACAGCATCGAATAGTTATGGATATCTTAAAGCAGAAACTTTCTGAAGACCTTCATGCTGTCCAATTGAAAACTCTCACTTTTGAAGCCGCAAGAACGGCTGGCTTAATTAAAGAAGGATAAATTATGAGCGACAATGAAAATCCCTTTAAAATCTTAGGCGACGGCCCTCAAGGAATGCCAATTGATTCTGTTGATAAATCAATTGACCTTACTAAACAAATTGAATCCCTCATTGGCTCCGCTGATCTTTTTCTTTTTATGAAAGGAACACCTAACGCTCCAATGTGTGGTTTTTCGGCAAATGTCATCAACATTCTCAACCATATGGGAAAAACCTATAAGACTTTTGATATCTTAACAGATATGGAAATTCGCCAAGGGGTTAAAGAGTATGCCAGTTGGCCAACTTTTCCTCAGCTTTACGTTAAGGGTGAGCTCATTGGCGGAAATGATATCATCACTGAAATGTATCATTCCGGCGACCTTGAAAAAACTCTTGCTTAAATGACCATAAAAGTCGGTATCGTTGGTTTCGGCCCTTCCGGAAAAATCCTTCATGGAAGGCTTCTAAGAGGACTCTCTCAGTTTGAGATCACTGATATTGTGACCTCGCAAAAAGAACTCGCTCTTTCTGAGCATGCAAACGCCAACATCCATCAAAACTTTAATGACTTTCTTGAAAAGAAAAACTGTGAGCTTGTGGTTATTGCAAGTCCCAATCAATTTCATTTTTCTCAAGTCAAAGACTGCCTCAACCAAGGTCTTCATGTGGTTGTGGAAAAACCCTTTACGACAACCTCTGAAGAAGCATTAGAACTGATTAAACTCGCTAAAGAAAGAGATCTTGTTCTCTCAGTCTTTCAAAACAGAAGATTTGATAGTGATCTTCTCACTGTGAAACGAATGATTGATGATGGAAGGCTTGGTAACGTAAAACTCTTTGAAGGAAACTACCATCGCTATAGCCCAGGGATTTGGGATAATTGGCGTTATCATAATAATGTCCCAGGCGCAGGGACTTTTCTTGATCTAGGAGCTCACCTTCTTGATCAGGCCCTTTATCTTTTTGGAAAACCAAAAGCCGTCTTTGCAGACATTCACTCCCAAAGAGACCCTAACCTTCCAGATGATTATTTTCACGTAACGTTCTTTTATGAAGATAAAAGAGTCATTCTGAAAGCTGGCACATTAATCCCCTCTTCTGAGCCTCGCTATATTGTTCACGGAGATAAGGCCAGTTTCTTTAAAAAAGGAATCGATCCCCAGGAAGCTCAGCTTAGAGTTGAAAACCTTTCTCCTCTTGATTCAAAATTTGGAGTTGAACCTGAGAGTCTCAGTGGAAAAATTTGCTTTCCGGATGGTAAAGAAGAAGTCATTGTTAGTGAAAAAGGTTGTTCGCAAAATTATTATTTTCAAATCTCTGAAGCGATTCAAAAGAAAAGGCCTCTTCCAGTGAGTCACGAAGAGGCGTTAGATCTTATGAAGCTTTATGAGCTTTGTTTTAAAAGCTCTGACTCTGGATCAAGACTTAAGTTTGGTTAGTAATACCTCCATTAATTTTTCAAATGGATGAGTGTCTGCTTAAAGACCTCTGAATAGTAAGGCTTATCAAAATAATAAAGACAAAGAGGTCTAAAATACTTCTTATAACCTTTGATAATTTTCACCTTCTTATTATTTTCAATTAAATGACGACTCATAACCGCCCTTCCAAAACCATTTTCAACACCATCAATAATGGCATAAACTTCTCCAAGATAAGATCTTCGATAGGGTTTGATTGCTTTTCCTTGGGCCTTTAAAAAGGACTCAGTGGCGTTATCATGAGGCCCATGATCAAGAAAGACATCGCTGTGAGTTTTGTATTTTGAGCTTTCAATGACGACATATTCCTCTTGTCCTATGATCTCTTTTTTAATTCCTTTCATCTCTACTTCATAGTCAGTGAGAATAAAATCCGCTTTTCCTTTTTTAAGAGCATCAAAAAGATCAATCACCTCATAGGTCTGAAGATCGATCCTAAGGCTTTGATTTTCACGGACAAAACCAGATAATCGCTTCATTACAATTGAGCGCATAATTGATGAAAAGCCAGCAATTCGAATCACTCCCCCAAGCTCGTTCTCATGGAGGCCAATCTTTGAGAAAAGCTCATTTTCAAGATTCTCTTGAACTCGACAATAACTTAGGATCTCCTCTCCCATTTCTGTCAGGATGAGTTTCTTTCCCTCCCTTAAAAAAAGAGTGGTTTCAAGGTCATCTTCAAGCTGAGAGATTCTTTGGGAAAGAGCGGACTGACTGACTCCAAGAACCTTCGCTGCCTCAGTCATATTCTGAAGTAAAGCACACTGATGAAAAGCTGAAAGTCCAAGATTATTGATTCTCACACTCATTAGATATTCTAATTAATAAATTAAATCAATTAATTTTACAGTTTTTATAAAAAAACCCATATTCCCTTTAACGAAAAACCGGGAGGGAAACATGAAAACACTTTTTTTTATCTTTATGACTTTAATTGCAACGAATTCTTACGGACTTGTTCAATGTGAGGAGCAACTGCGAGCTGGAAATAATAAGCTTATTTTTTCGAAATCAGCAAACCATGCAATTTTATATCAAGCACATTTCACTTATATGGCAAATGGGGATAAAAAATGGCATGTGATGGAATCAGTTTATCTTATAACAAGTGACTATTCGACAAGACTAGGTCCCGTATATGAGCTTCAAAAAGAAGACGGAAATGGGCCAACCTATCTTACCATTGAAGAAAAAAATGAACCTGTTTGGGATAAAAAACCGAGAGGTGGCTATATCGGAACAAAGAGCACTTATACAGTCATCGACAAAACAGCTGCTGCTTATAAAACCATCATGAGCTGCTCACATATTGATTACGATCAATTTCTTCAAATCTAAACATTCTCCCTAGAGGCAGCACTTGTCTCTAGGGTTTTAAACCTCACTCATCAAAGATTCATCAAACTCAACATTATGATAAACCTTCTGAACATCATCATCATCTTCAAGGGCATCAATCAGTTTCATAAAAGTGGGAAAACTGTCTTTTGAAATTTCTTTTGTTGTAATCGGGAGTCTTTGTAGACCTGCCTCAGTCGTCTCAAGACTAAGCTCTGAAAGCTTATTTTGAACATTTCCAAAGTCTTCTCGGGCCGTTGTGATCGAAACCATTTCCTCATCAACCTCGACGTCTTCAGCACCAGCATCAATCATCTCCATGGTGAAATCATCTTCATCACCAATGGATTCTTTCGAGAGATTAAAAACGCCTTTTTGTTCAAAGATAAATTGCAAACAGCCATCTTTTCCAAGTGAGCCATTATATTTTCGAAAATAAGAACGGACGTTAGAGACAGTTCGGGTGTTATTGTCGGTGGCGCATTCAACAAATACCGCCACTCCATCTGGACCGTAGCCTTCAAAAGTGGTTTCAATAATTTCTTCGCCACCAGCACCAGACGCTTTTTTAATCGCTCTTTCCACATTATCTTTTGGCATATTCGCGCCACGGGCATTTTGGGTCGCAAGGCGAAGTCTTGGATTGGTCTCAGGATCAGGTCCTCCAGCTTTCACGGCAACAGTGATCTCTTTAATGATCTTGGTAAAGATTTTACCTCTTTTAGCGTCCTGAGCACCTTTACGATGCCGAATGTTTGCCCATTTACTATGACCTGCCATAATTTACTCCGAAAGTTTTAATGAACTTGAAAAAGAATTCTAGCGAACTTGCTGGCGGCGGAAAAGGGCCTTGAGAGCAAATCCTAGAAGAATCACACCTAAGACTTGAAGAAGTATGAGTTTCCAAAAGTTTACGACGATGTATGCTGCGTAGAGAAAGACTCGGACAAGTGGTCTTGACCAAGAATTGAGAAGCATCCACTTCGCAATCGGCGGTGAATACTTATAATAAAGGGCCACAAAAGCTTTCCCCAGAGGAGTCTTTAATAGAATCTGATCTCTAATGGCCCTAAAGTTTGCCACCACAAAGTTTTCATCTTTAAAACCAGCTGTTGCAATAAAACAGGCGGTTTGTTCAAGGAGTTGTTCGATTTCAAATGGTGTTTGAGATTCTACATTGGAAGTTCTTGAAGCAAAACCAAATTCATTAACGTAAACCACGGCCATGCAGTATTGGAGACCATTGGTAAGACCTGTCACTGAAATTGATGAGTCTTCAACAGCGGGAAAAAGTTCTGAGTTTAAATTACAAGCAGACGCTCCACCAATTGCCGTTCCAATAGGCTGGCCTGCTTGTAACGTACAGGTGCTCGCTTGCTCCTGGCAAACACGAACACTATTCACATCAGTTGAACTTCCTGAATAATTGAGGGTTAGAAGAGTATCCCCTCTTGTAATGGAATCAAGGTTAGCAACATCTGCGCCGATATCATCAAAGTCATCAGAGAGGTTTAAACGAATGTAGAGACCATCACCATTTCCATCATGATCATCGGGAGTTTGACTATTATCACCTATAGTATGATCGGTATCATCATCATCAATAAAGAAATAGAGATACCGAACTTTCGTTTCATCACTACCAATCAAAGTTTCACAATCAGCGAGATCTCCTGAAGCATCAGTTCCACAAACATCACCAAGATTTAAATAAATCGTTTGTTCGCTATCAGTTGTTCCATTTGAAAATGTCGTTGTGTAATTATTTGAAGAGGTATCAGCATAAATTTGCACGTATTGCCATTCAGCATCTGTACCACTGATATCATCATCATCAGAGACCATCAGATGAAGATCAGCTGTATCCCCAAGACTGTTCGTAATATCGAGTTTGATTTTTATCCAACCGGTATAAGTCGTAGCTCCAGTGTTTTCAGGAATATTACCATCACCATAAATATGATAGGGCCCAGAACCATCAGTCGTATCAATAGGAACATGGAACTGCATCGCCGAAGAGATTGAAGACTCATCCCCTTCATCTTCTAGGTTCACATCATAAAAAGTGAGCTGAGTAGCATTGGCCATCTGAACTTCCATGTCTTCCACATTTTCTTCAGAAAACTCCACCTTAAAAGTGGCTAAAGCATCACTTGCAAAGAGGAGTAAAAATAAGGAAATCCATGTTTTCATTAATTTAATTATCCGCGTCATTTAGTTTCAAGTCAAACCTAAGAAAATCAGCACACCATAACATAGACAAACTCGGCAAATTTTACAACTTCGTGAATTCATTGAGATAATGTCATTTCAGGAGAAAGTGATGATCGTTAGTATTAATGGGATAGTTGTCCCTTTAGAAAATGCCAAGATTTCTGTTTTTGATCGAGGCTTCCTTTACGGAGATTCAATATACGAATCTTTAATCACAATTGAGGGGAAAATTTTTCGCTTTGATAAGCACCTTGGAAGGTTAAAAAGATCCGCCAATCTTATGGGTATGGAAATTTCTTATACTGATGAAGAAATTGAAAACTTCATCAAAGAAACCATCAATCAATCCCAAACCAAAAACTTAAGAGTTAGACTTGTGGTCACTCGAGGAACATCCGAAGAACCGAACCTCGATCCCACTCTTTCCACTGAAAACAATATTGTTGTCATGGCCTATGAACGAAAGCTTAACCCTAGTTGGTGGTATGAAAAAGGTGTGGAAGTCATTATTGCCGACGTTCAAAGGGTCTCTCCTAAATCAGTTGATCCCAATATCAAATCGGGAAATTATCTCAACAATGTTTTGGCCTATAAGCAGGCCAAAGAAAAAAATGCCTTTGAAGCAATCATGCTTAATCAATCCGGCTTTGTCACAGAGGCCACAACTTCTAATGTTTGGATGGTCAAAGACAATATCATTTGCACGCCACCAATTCATGAAGGTCTCCTTGGCGGTCTTACTCGGGAGACAATTCTTGAACTTGCAAAAGCAAAAGGTCTTTCCATAGAAGAAAAGCCAATCAGACCTCAAGAACTTCTCTCAGCAGATGAGTGTTTTCTCACCAGCACAGCCCGTTTTGTGGTCCCCATCATAAAAGTTGACGAGATTACTATTGGAAATGGTGAACCAGGCCCTATTTCAAAGCGACTTTTAGAACTTTTAAAGGAAGAAGCCTTTAGTTATTCCAACTAGTTACAGCTCTTTTAAAGACTCATTCCTATTGCCAAATTTACTTATCATTTTTTTAAAGGAATACCTCAACTCCTAAGCCCTAAGTACCGAAAAATAAAGAGATTAGGACATTCAAACCAGTGTCCAAATTAAAATGATACTTAATGATGGCAAAAGAGAAAAAGTTCACATTCATGCAATGGATTTTCCGTTTGGGATTTTTTCTCATTCTTGTCAGTTGTAATCCTCTTGAACAAGTTCAAGATGCTACCACGGAAGCAGAAGAAAACGTTGTCGATGGTGGAACAGCTCCAGCAGAAATTAGTGTTGTTCAAACAATCAATATTCTTGAAAACACTTCATCAGCTGACATTAGTCTCTACGCCAAAAATATTACAAGTGCAGGAAAACCCTGTTCAAGCTATATCAGTTTCACCTCAACAAATTACGACGTGGTAAATCCCTACCTCATCAGTGTTTGGGGAAAAATGCCAAGCTGTAAATTTAAAATTGATCCGATTTTTAATGCCAATGGAATTGCCTATCTCACAGTTAAAGCAGCTTCAAAAACGAAGTCAGTAACAAAAAATGTTTTGGTTAATTTTATCGCAACGAATGACCCCCCTAGCTTTCCACCAATTTTAAACTATGGAATGACAGAAAGTACTCTTAGCGCCCAAACCTACATACCGGCTTTCAATCTCAATATTTCTGACGACTCTCAACTTAACTGTAAAAACTCTGTTAAAGTGACTTCAGACAATCCCACTCTTTTCTCTGAAGATTCAATTACAATTTCAGGAGACTATAATTACCAAGGCTGCTCTCTATCTCTTGCACCAACAATAGGAGAAATTGGCACAGCAGGTATTACTGTCGAAGTAGACGATGGCTTTTCAAAATTTTCAAGAACCTTTTTTGTAACAGTTCACAACATCATAGAATCTCCAACAATTTCTGCACCAAACGAAATTTCCATTGTTGAAGATACATCGAGTGAGGAAATCGTATTTATCACTCTCGATCAGGACGACCTCAAGAATTATGCTGCTGATATTACAATCACTTCTAGTAACCTAGACCTCATTCGTTCTAGCGATACGAGTGATATTGATATTAAAGCAGATGGGAATCATTATGTTGCAACTCTAAAAGCAAGATCAAATCAAACAGGATCAACAACCCTTACTGTTAAAATAACAGATCCATCATCGTCTAATCCGAAGACCACAATTGAAGAAAAGACGATAGACCTTAACGTCTCTGCCATTAATGACACTCCAACAATTAGCGATATTCAAGATCAAAATTCACTCGAAGACATGACTATCAATGCTCTTACCTTTACAATTGATGATCCCGATGACTCTTTAGACTGCTCATCTAGTCTTTCAGTCTCAACTTCAAATTCATCTGTTGTAGAAGCATCGTCTATTCTGTTTTCTGGAACTGCACCAAACTGTAATATGAGTATTACACCTGTAACCAACGCAACGGGAAGTTCCGTTATCACTATCACTGTAAGCGACGGCAATTCAAATTCAAGCGATAGCTTCGTTGTAAACTTCTCAGGAGAGAATGATACTCCAACAATGATCCCTCCAAGTGATATTGTGATCAATCAAGATCAAGGACCTATTCAGTATTCATTTAAGATTTCAGATAGCGATAGTTTTATCACTTGCCCAATCAATGTAACGGCAAGCTCGTCCAATACCGCCCTTCTCTCAAACGCAAAACTCTCAGTCTCCGGTGGAACCATTGATTGTGAGTTAACTCTTGAGACAGAGGCCAATAAATCAGGAAAAAGCGTCATTACTCTTACAGTCTCAGATGGCATCACTTCTAACAATTACCTTGTCAATCTCACGGTGAATATCGATGAGTCTTATACTGCTGATGACTTTACTCTCTCAAATACCGAACATCTTGAAGTGATTAATGGAAGTATTCGTTTAAAATACACTGATACCATTCATAACTCCACTGAAGACTTTAATCATGCAAACGCCACTCTTGAAAATATCACTTATTCAAATAATTTCCTCACGATTGATACAACTTCAGCTTCAGAAGAACTCAACTCCAACTGGGCCCCCCAGTGGGCCAATCTCATTGCCAATTGGAAGTTTAATGAAAGCTTTCTTGTCAGCATGACTGTGGACCAAGTTCAAGAAAGCCGAAATGCTCTTCATGGAACTCCCATCGATGGAATCGCTTCAACTCGACTTTCAAGAATCGGAGGCTATGCCATTTCCTTTTTAGGAGGAGACGGTCGAGTTGATCTTAGCAATCCAGCAAGCCTCAATGACCTTAGTCTCTTTTCGGCTCTCGTTTGGATTAATCCCAGTGATTATGGAGAAGGAGGAGCCGGAAGAATTTTTGATAAAAACGAAAGGTTTCTCTATCTCGACGGCACTAATAATCGTCTTTGCTTTCAACAAAACTTTTCTACGACGAATGGACTTTGGTGTACGCTGACTAACAGTTTAAACGCCCATTGGGGAGACTGGTTTCAGGTCGGTCTCATTTATGACAGTAGCTCAGTTTCAAATTCTCCAAGTTTTTATCTCAATGGAGAACCTGTTACCAGTGCTGCACTTGTTAGTCCCGTAGGAACAATTTCATCTGATGCTGCAAGTTCTGCTCTCATTGGAAGCAACAACACTCAATCAGCAGACTATAATGGACTTATTGATGATCTTCTTCTCTGGAATGTTAATCTCAATGCAGACGAAGTAAAAAGAGTCTACTTAGGACAAAAATCAAAGTTCACCGGAATTTATACTTCAAGAGTTCTCGATCTAGGATCAGTTGATGATTGGACATCTCTAAGTTTAATCACTCCCATCCCCTTCTCTAAAGAGCTTCCAAACACAAGTGAAACCAGTACTCACTACAGCGAACTTGAAACCAATAGTCTTCTTCTTTCTCTTGAAGGGCTTTGGCACTTTAACGAGAGCGCTTTAAACAGTGTTATCGCAACACATGACTTTGATGACTTTAGTAATAACGACCTTTACGCCAATGAATCAGGTGGAGTGTCTCTCACCTCTAAAGGACTCTTCTCTGGTGCCATTAGCTTTGATGGTACGGACGACTTTCTTGAAGTTTCCGATTCAAATGAACTTGATGTAAATCTCACTAGCCGCTTTACGATCTCTGTTTGGTATAAAGTGACAGAAGGAGATAATGGGATTGATCAGACGCTTTTTGGGAAATGGAATCCAACAGGCAATGACCGAAGTTATCGCTGTCATCTAACTTTTTCAACAACCAATGAAATTCAATGCTCGGTAAGTTCAAATGGAGTGACAGAGACCTCCGTAGAAGTTCTTCCCACAATTGATAATCGTTGGCACAACCTGGTTTTTAACTACACCGGAAGTCAAATTCACCTTTATCACGATGGTGAGCTTCAGCAATCAAAGAGCTATTCAAGTGGTGTTTATAATGGAACTCAAAATCTTGAAATCGGAAGATCGAATCTTACCGATGGAGAATACTTTCCAGGCCTTATTGATGAAATGGCGATCTGGTCGAGATCCCTCACATCCTATGAAATTCGACAACTCTACAGAAGAGGGGCCAATCGAATCTCCTATCAAGTCAGGTCTTGTGATGATGCCGCCTGCCTTGGAGAAACCTGGCAAGGTCCAGATGGTACAAGTGCGACATATTTCTCAGAAATTCATAACTGCCTAAGCCCTAGTGCTGATCAATGCCAAAGTGGCCCACGCTCACAAAATTTAGACACTTTGTTCAGCCGCTATAGTGGTTTTGCCACAGCTCCTAATGCACGCTACTTTCAATATAAGCTCATTATGGAATCTGACGACTCGCAAGATGTCTGTGACAATAACGATGACAATGTCTTTAATGAAAAATGTCTTCCGGAACTTTCAGAACTTAGTATTGAACCAGATGATCACTATTATGCAGGAAATCCCTATGTCACCCTCAAGTCTTCGGCTCGGCATAGTTATACAAGTATCACTTCAATTACCGACACCGGATCAACTCTTGGTGTCGCTTGTCAGCGATATTATCAAATCTCAGAGGATGGGGTGAATTACTCCTATTTCAACTCCCCGAACTGGCTAAGTGCAACATCAATAGCAGAATCTTTTTATCCAAATACACTAACTTCCACTAATTTGAGCTTTTTCAGTGCCGGAGAACTCTCTATAAGAGTCTATTTTGGCGCAACTGGCAATCAAGGACATTGCCAACTTGATCAAGTTGACTTTACAGGCACCCTATAGCGCAGAGCACCTGCTCAACGACTTCTCCCTAACCATTGACAGTTTCGCTGCTCGTTGATAGCTATATCCACCTAAAACCTGAAAAGTTTCGCAGTTTTTGGATAAATCACTTCCAAAAATGCTCTATAAGTTGTAAAACTTGCGGATCTTTAAAGGTATTAAATGGCGAAATTTATTGAAGTTATTGATGCTGTTGAAATAAAAAAAGTTGAAACTAATAAAGGTTAGATTAGAGGATTTAAATTATGGCCAAGGCAACCACACAAGTTCCTAAGTTTAAAATTCAAAGAGCTCTTGGAGTTGAGCTTCCAGGTCTAGGTAAGGCCGGTGCTCTCGAGCGTAGACCATACGGTCCAGGTGTTCACGGAAATAGAAGAAAGAAGATTTCTGACTTTGCTGTTCGTTTAAAAGAAAAGCAAAAGCTTAGATACCATTATGGAATCAGAGAAAAGCAACTTGTTCGCTACGTAAAGCAAGCGAAAAAAGACAAATCAAGAGCGTGGATGGACACTCTTCTTATCACTCTTGAAGAAAGACTCAGTAACGTTATTTTTAGACTTAACTGGGCCCCTTCAATTACAGCTGCTGCACAAATGGTTGTTCACGGACATGTTCTTATCAACGGTAAGAAAGTTACAAGAGCAAGCTTTGTTGTTAAGCCAGGTGATGAAATCAAATTAACAACAAAAGGTTATAACAACCAACTTTATAAGCAATCACAAGAGTCTCCAAGACTTCCTTCAGTACCAGCTTGTTTTGATGTAACAGGATCCGAGCAAAAAGTTGCAAAGATGGTTGCTGAGCCTCTTCCATCTGATATTCCATTTGAGTACGACGGACAGCTCGTTATTGAATATTACTGGAAAGTTAAATAATCACAAACTGACATTGATATTGAAAAAGCCTTTATGGAGGCTTTTTTATTTCTTATTTCTTGTCTTGTTTCTTATCTCGGTTGAAGAAACTTCTTCGTAGTCATGATGAGAAAGTATGTGAATCTCAAGTTCGGGGTTTAGGCTAAGAATTTTTTGAACTTGCTCATCTCGATGAGTCTTAAGCTCAAGTCTTGGAAGAACATACAAAGACTTTAAAAGACCAATCAACCTCTTTGCATCCTTCCATTTCAAAAGGGACATAAAAGAATCATCTCCCATTAAAAGACTGCGATTTTCTTTTTCAAGCTTTTCTATCCAGGTAATAGTTGGATTGATTTTTTTTAGAGGGAGAAAACCAGGATAATAAACCACGGAATCATTTTCCTTTAAGGCCTTTTCGATCTCTAGAAAAACTTCTGAAGGAGAACGAAGTTTATAGTCTTTCCAAGGATTAAAGTCTGGGGCAATTATGACCTTTTTGCCTTTTTTAATGAGTTGAGTAACACATTCTGTATGACCAGAATGCCAAGGATCAAATGTACCGGGAAAAAAAACGAATGATTCATCATCGCCTACGATGACAAACTTCTTCATAAGAGGAGGCAGATCGAATTTACTGTCTTCAGAAGAGAGAATCTTCGATTTTTTCCCTAGGACCAAACAAAGCTCATTTTGAAAGTCTAAAGAACAATTGGCTAAGCGATTGAGAAGTCCAGATAATTTCTCATCCGTGGGAAAGACAAGCTCCTCACCAAGCTTTGATGAGGATAATATATAGATATTTTCTTTAAGTTCACTTTTCATCATTAATAAAAATCAATACTATGCCCTATGAGCTATAAATTTGATATCGAAATTGATGAAGAGTCAGCCCCAATAAAGATTGAAGTGATCGCGACTCCCAGTTTCGAGCCTCCTACAATTTTAGCACCTGAACTTAAAAATGAAACGCTTGATTCAGATGAATCTTATTGTGAAGTTTGGTTTCAAGGTGAAATTCAAGGTTATGAAGTCAATATGCATCTCCAAGGAGTCATTTTCTCTCTTGAAAGTGATCAAGATGTTATTGATGGTTTAGAATCTCTTATTGAAGAAAATGAAGTTTTAGAGAATATCCTCTCCAAAATTGAGATTTATCAAAAGTCTAAAAAAACGAAGAAACCCTTCCTTGGAAATGAAGAAGTTTAGAGACAACGGCCCTGCATGACAAACTGATCATAAAGTGATCGAACTTCATCAACAGTGTACCAAAATTCAGAATATGACTTTCCAAACATTTTGAACCTGTAAACTTCCTGAGAAGGATGTTTTTCAATCGTACAAAGAGGAGAAAAACTCGCAACATCACGTGATTGAACTTCTTGCTTCTCAGCACTTGAACAACTGACAAAAAGAAAAAGTCCTAGTGTAAATAATATTGATTTCATTATTCCTCCACAAAAAATATACCTTAATTATTATCCTAGAAAATCTCATTATTTAAAATCGGAAAAAAGCTCTAGGTTAAAATTCAAAATGAAATGTAACTGGTCCGTCGTTAAGTATTGAGACTTTCATATCTGCCCCAAATCGTCCGGTCGCCACAGAACAAAACGATCGCATTTTTTCACAAAACTGACTAAAAAGCTCTTGCGCCTTATCAGGACTTAAAGAGAAATCAAAACTTGGCCTATTTCCCTTTCTTCCATCCCACGAAAGAGTGAACTGACTGATGATTAAGGCCTCGCCTTTAACATCTTGAATTGATAGATTCATTTTTTGATTTTCATCTTCGAAAATGCGGAGTTTTGATAGCTTCTCAGCTGCTTTTTCAACATTTGAAAGAGTATCGCCTGTCTCCATGCACACAAGGAGAACAAATCCACTATTGATTGAACCAACAATGTTGCCATCGACTAATACAGAACTCTCAAGGGATCGTTGAACAACGACTTTCATGAAATGACTTAATTAACGACTAGGCTTCGTTTCGTTACCTGAGTCTAGTGGATCAATAATATCCGTGAGACGAATGCCATACTTCTCATTCACAACAACAACCTCACCTTTTGAAACTAATCGTTCATTAACAAGAACTTCAAGAGGTTCACCAGCAAGCTTCTCAAGCTCAAGAACTGATCCCTGTCCAATTTGAAGAAGTTCTCGAAGTGAAATCTCTGTTCTTCCAAGTTCGACCCCTACATTAAGAGGGACGTCTAGCATAAAATCAAGTTTATGAAGATCATCTACGAGTTCTTGTTCAGGATTTCCTTCACTTGCCGTATTCTCTTCTTCAGCAGCACCAGACATAAGATCCATTAAAAACTCCTTCGAAATTCACTGTGATGACAACAAGACTCACCATCTTCATCATAATTTATCGTACAAAAAATTACCTGATCCTTTATAGTGGGAAATTGTTTCCCCCTACTCTCAGCTTAGATAAATCAAGCATTTAAAGGCATAATTTTAGAGGATTACCAAAAAGGAAAGTTCATGTGCCAGAAATTACGAGAAGTTTTCTCAATTTTTATCACAATCGTTAAAAATGGTGATGTCACCAATGAAAATCTTAATTGGTTAAGAAACACAATCCTTGGTCTCTTTAAATAGAAATCGAATGGCCCTAGAGAGTTCCTTTATCATAGATGATGGCTTCAATAATTTGTTCCATTTGCCTTGAGACGAGACTTCTCAAATAAGACTCTTTCATTCCCTCTTTTTTCAAATTAATTTCAATTAAAGCCATAGGTCTAGACTTTCGAGATTCTAAAAAAGATTCTTCAAACTCAAACTCTTGCTGTGAAGCAATCTCTTGAATTTTTGAAGAAGCTGAAATCAAATTTAAGTTCTCTGTCTTTTTCAATTCGATAAAAGAAGACTCTCCAAGCTTTACTGAAAATTGAATGATCACTCCTCCATCAGAGTCGATATTGGCAATCGATCCACTTGGAGTGTAGCGATAAGGCATCAAAGTGGCAGTATTTCCATAAATATGTCCTTCAAACATTTTATAGAGATTAACCCAAATGCTTCTTGAGGTTTCCAAGTTTGGAGCATCTTCAGTTTTAAACTCAACATAAAACTTTTTGCGGCTCTTTTCTTGATCTGCGATTAGCTCACTTAAAAGAAAGAACTTTAAAAGGAAAAGATTATGCATTTCAAACTTATTCCAGGGTTTTTCAATCAATCCCTCTCGACTTTCAATAAATGCTTCTCCGTTGCGCTGAAGGATTTGTTCATGAAGAAGCTTCATTTTTGAAGAACTTAGTCCCTGAACAAACTCGAGTTCAAGAAAGGCCTTATCAAGAGTTCCCTCCACAAGTTCAATCGAATTCAGTTCAAGACCCTTGTATTTTTTCTTTTTATTTTTGAGGAGAGCTCTGGTCTCATTAGATTTTTGGCGCTTAGAATTGAGCTCAAGTTTTGCATAAAAAGTGAGAAGAATCACACCAAAAAAAAGGTATATATAGGCTTTGTTTCTTACAAAAAGGTTTGGCTTAGTATTTATTTCTTTTTCGGGCTTTACCTTCTCTTTTTTCACCTTTTTTTTGGTTAAAACGATTTGAGATTCTTTTTCTATGTTTTTAAGAGTGAAGTTTGTCTTATTTCTTTCTTCAAGACTCTCGAGTTCCTTCTTTTCTCTTTCCTGTTTTTTGATAAACTCGAGCCCTTGCTCTTCCTCTTCCTTGGCTTGAGTTTCGAATTTCTTAATAATGTTTTCAAGTTGTTCGCTTGGCTTAGTATTAATTGTTTCAGTGACTCTTGTTTGTTGCCCAACACCAGAGAGATATTCGTGTAAAGTATGGACAAGTGATTCAAAATAGCTTTGAGAAGTTCCATCAAAAGCATCAAGCCAATGAGTATTACAAAGATAATAATCCATTGCTTCTGTAGGCATTGTTTGATCAATACGAAAAGGGATTACAGGAAGTTTTGCATTAACAGCTCGATCCACTTCTTTTAAAACTTGTTCCGACTCGTTAGAAAAATAACTAAAGACGATAACAAAAGCATTTGCAGATCGGATAGCCTCCAATATTGAACTCGCGTAATGTGTTCCAGGGAGGATATCTCTTGGTGCAAACCAACAAGAAAGACCTTTAGATTCAAGGTATTCGACTAACTCATTAACAAGGAATTTATCCTTTGAAGAGTAGCTAATAAATACGTGTTCCTGTACCTTCAAAGTCTTTTCCTCTTAAATGAAAAATAGGATGTTGTAATTTATCTTTTGAAACATAAATCTTTCCTATATAAGCACATTCAAATGACTCAACCAGCTCAGCATTAGCAAGGGAAGCAAACTCGAGAGTCGTATAAATCTGTCCTTGTGGAGTAATTGGCTCAATTCGGGCTGTTCGACAAATATGGGCTCCAACATATTGAGCTTTTGAGTTCATGAGTCCAGCTGACTTAAAAATGGGTCCCGCATGAACAGCTGTCCGAATCTGAACCGGTTGACTCAGACCACTTCGACTCCAAGGATGACCTTTAAGAGCTTCATTAAACTTTAAAGCAAAGATTCCAGTTTCCTCTACACCTTTAAATACGAGATGTATGGCATCTCCCCAGGTATTAAAACTTAAAATATTAAATTTATATGACTTCATAATTTGATCAATCACATCTTGAATAATTCTTTCATAAAGAACAAACTCTTGATCTTTTAACTTTGAGTAATTCACAGCATCCATAAAAAGGATTCCACGAGTTTCACTGCTTCCAGATTTATCATGAAGCTTTATATTCCCAATGAGATTAGGAGCACTCCTAAAAAAAGCTCTTCCTGTTTTTAAGTTCGTAAGATCAAAATAATCCACTTTGTGGCCATTTTTTTGCCAATGAGTCATAAAGTGTGAGGTTCCTCCTCGAGAAACCTTCCCTCCCTCAATCACAGAGGGGTTCCATACTGCAAGTGTTTGAAGAGTTGTATCCAAGTGGTCGGCCTTCATTTTAGCCAGTCCATACATAACCTTATTTGAAAAAGTAAAAGATTCATCTTTAAGATCAATACTCAAAGCCTTTAAGTTGATTAGCTTAACTTTGTCCTTAATGTTTTCAAATCTCTCAACCCATTCATCATTTTCTTCTGTTGACCAGCGCACACTTTCTTCAATAAATTGTTTTTCCTCGAATGGAATCAAGCAATAAACTTTGTTTCCCGCCTTTACCATTTTATCAATAAAGATAAGGTCAGCACCATTTGCAGCAGAACAATAACCAATACATGGCCCCAGTGAATCAATATATTTTTCAACCTTATCTTCAAGATGTTCAACAAGATCACTTGGAAAACGTGGAACCTCTCTATCCGGAGCATCTACTCGATGTCCTGAAAAAAGAATCACTTTAGGAACTGAAAGAATCCCCTCTATTTTATGTTTGTACTTGAGAGGAACATTAAGCTTCTCAATAATTAATTTCATATTTCGTCTTGTTGAATTGATATTGCCAAGATTGTCTGGATCGAGGTCAACACCTTTTTGAAACCAATAAAGAGCTTTTTGATAATTCTTTTCAAGAAGGTTTGCTTCCCCCATAGTAGCATAAGTCCAATATGTTGCCTGATCACTATTAATTTCATTCATACAAACTTTTTTGACTTCTCCTAAAATTTCTTGGCCCATCTCAGGTTTATCATTAAGTTTGTAAAGAGTTGCAAGGTTAATTCCAGCCCATGTACTCTTGAACTTTTTATAGCTCATTCCATAAATGGCGATTGACTTATCAAAATGACTTTCTGATTTTTCTAATAACCAAAGATCCTTATAAGTTCTTGCGAGGAGACCAATGGTTTCTTCATCAAGATTCTGGTCTTCTTTAAATAGCTTCTCAAGCATTCGGTTGGCTTCTTTGGTTAATCCTAATCGTGCAAATGTAAGCCCCATTAACTGTCTGACTCTAAGATTTTCGGGATAATAATGAGAGGCTTCTTTGAGAATATCAAAAGCAAGAAGTGGTTCTGCTGCAGAGAGAGCTTTCTCAGCAAAGGCAGTATAAATATCATTTTTTTTAAGCCACTTTGCTTGAGAACGGTTATGCCATAGGTAATAAACCTGCTCGACATCAACTGTTTTTCCTTTAATGAATTCAACAAGGTTTTTGGCAACTGATGGATCATCAGTTTGCATTTTATCAGGAGGAAGTTCAATATTATAACCAAGACTTAAGATCGTTCTGATGGTTTCCATAGCCGTTTTTCGATCATAATCTTTTTCCACCTCAGGGAGTTCTTCATAGGGAACAAGACAGGGATGAGTTTTTTTATTATCATCTCTTTTTTTACCATAGACCCAACCTTGAGACATTCTTTGAGAGCTCCAAACTTCATGAGTGTTCTTGGCTAAAAACTCAGTGAGTTCAACAAGCCCTTCATCAAGTTTGATGTCATGGTTATTTAT
>JBMYPC010000012.1:0-35595 GCA_049599895.1 Bacteriovoracaceae bacterium
AGTCATTCCCATTGGCCCAACAGTAGGAGTTCCATTATTTGTTGGTTTAAATTGTGCCCCTCGAGATCTTGAATTCTGAGCGGGATTAAGAAGCTTTCTATAATAGTTATCGTAGCTGGCACCAATTTGTTTTAAGGCCATCGCTGTCGAAAGTTCACTTGGACTTGTGATTGCTCTCATACAAGCATTGTTGGCTTCAGGTGGCATTGATTGAGGAATAGGACAGCCAAAGTATTTATCAGGTTGAGTTTGCGGACTGTACTGAGAATAAACATTACCTTGGTTTGCTATTTGAAACGACTGTTGTCTTGCATTCATATACATGCCAGCCGCTTGCTGAATCAAGTTGTTGATTCCTGCAGCATACTGAGAGGTTTGATCCATTCCAGAATTAGTAATCCGATTGGGATTTACGTTTTGAGAGAATGCTGGAACTGACCAAATCATAAGTGAATGACTAATGATTAAAGTCGTGAGCTTTCGAAGCAATAATTTAAGACTACTTGACATGGTCTTGATCCTTTTTAAAAACACCGAACCTCTAATCTTTTCGGCAGGTTTCGGAGGTTTTTTAAAAAAACTGATTCCCTTACTATTGTATTCGGGAAATGGGTGGGTTTAGGCAAAAACGTGATTTTGGATGTTTAAAAGAGGTGAGGAAATAGGCATAACTTATTGAAAGTAGGATAGTTGGTTATTGTGTTTTCAACTGGTTAGATATTTTGTTAACCTATTAGCACAATCTTAGAAGACTATGGAGAGCTTGCCAAAAATGCTTGGCAATAGAGAGGGAATTTCATGCTACGTTACTTAAGAAGGTTCAGCGCTTGGTTTTTCGACTATGCACTTTCCCTTGGAATATTCTATTTTTTCCTCAATTTGCCCTTATTCTCCCTTTACCAAAGTAAACTCGAACGGACTCTAAGCTCAGATATTTTAGCTTCATTCTCTCTTGGTAGGCCAACTGAAGAGCTCATCGCTCTTATTGTTTCCACTTATCTTTTTTGTTCGATCCTTCGCATTTACTCGACTTTCTTTTTTGGCCGAACAGTGGGACAAGTTTTTGCAGGAATTCGCTTTAAAGATGGTTTTTGGTGGAGAAGACTAGGAGGAAGTGTCCGCTGTCTGAGCTCAACTTTTTTAGGACCTATTCTCATCGATCATCTCCCAAATTTACTTGGACGGCGCTCAATCAGTGAGTTTCTTTCTCTAACGACTGAGAAAACCTTAAAGCTTCACAAAGAAAAAGGGGCCTTCTTACGGTCATTAACAGTTCTAGGGATTTCACTTCTTGTTTTTGGCTATTCTCAGTTTTCTACCATCTTAGGTCCCATTCACGCTTATCGCTATTTCGATACCAAGATCTATCCACCCGATCTGAATAAAAAAACAGACTTTTCAAATTTTAAAAACTATCGGTCTTTTGTTTATCAGCTCGATAATGTAAGTGATCTTGAGTCTCAAGACTTCGTGATGTTTCCTGGGATCGATATCAGAAGAGTGGGAAGGAGAGTGAAGCGGCTTCCTATGGTCTATTTTTACGATTTTAAAAGTCAAACTCTAGGAAGTCTTAAAGTTGAAACCCAGGTCTCTTTAAAGAATATCTTTTCACCTGTTTTTTACGCTAATCCTACTCTCGAGAACAAACTTCCAACACTTTCTCATTTTGTGAAAGAAAGAAAGCTTTCGAGGAAGGAAGCGGATGTTGAGAAAGAAATCTCCTATGTGCTTGATGAAGTTTTTCAAATTAGTTTTGAAAACTTTATTCCAAAGCTTTTAAGCATTGGACCGGTTTTAAAAGGGCCAATGGAGACAAGGCGTAAAATTTTAGACCTGATTAATCCTTCACCATCTCTTCAGCTACAAAAAGTTCTTATTGGAGAGAAATTATTCTTTCGACTCACTCAATTGAAATCCAATGATAGAGAAATTGAAAAAATCCAAGAAGTTTATCTTCCTCTTTTTTACATCAAGGGTAGAGCGCTTGTTTTTGATTGGGAAGGTGAAAAAAGCATCCAGCAAACGAGAGAAAAACTTGAAAGTTCTCTTATTTCAAGTTCGAAATGGTTTCCAGAGGACCTAAACCTTGAGAACCGGAAAAAAGAAATTGAAGCTCTTGATGAGTGGACCGTCTTTGATGTTGTTGATGGAATGTCGGTAAAAGATCTGATAGGGAATGAAAAGGTTCGAAGTAAACTTGAAGCAGAGCTTATCTCTCATTTCAATAGCGTTCTTGATGCATTTAAAGGTCGTGAGAGTGATTTTAAAGGAATTATTGCTGATCATTATGTTCAGACTATCAAACGCTTTAAACATGTGACGAAAAAAAGTCTGCTTCATTTTGGTTCAAAAGACTTTCAAAATTCATTATTTTCAATTGAACAGAGAATTTTAGAACTAAAAAGAGTGGGTCTTAAAAACAAGGTGAGCAATAATGAGTGAAATTATTGCAGTTTTTTATGGTCTTATCCAGGGGATGACGGAGTTCTTACCGGTTTCTTCATCAGGACATTTGGCGTTGTTTCCAAAGTTCATGAATTTTAAAGATCCTGGGGTTGCCTTTGATTTGGCCATGCATGTAGGAACCGCCTTTTCGATTATGTTTTATTTTAAAAAAGACATTGTCGATCTCTTTCAAGGCCTTATCTCAAGATCAAAGGAGCCTGAGCTTTTGGCCTCAAAGGCTTTTGCCGTTAACCTTATTATTGCGACCATTTGTTCTGTATTAGTGGTCTTGTTGATCAAAGACTATGCCGAGTTTTACGGAAGAAGCTCAAAGTTTATTGCCTTTAATCTTATATTTTTTGGTGTTCTTCTCTACATCTCTGATAGATTTTCAAAACAAGATGAGGCCTTCTCAAAAGAAATTGTCACTAAGAATAAACCGATATTTTCCATTTTGATGGGCTTCTTTCAGGCCATCGCCGTCTTTCCTGGAGTCAGTCGAAGTGGGATCACCATCACAATGGCAAGGTTTTCAGGAGTTAGCCGTGAGGCTGGGGCAAGGTATAGCTTTTTATTATCACTTCCCCTTATTTTTGGAGGCTTTATTTATAAGCTTCTCTCCGAAGGCGAGGACTTTCAGTTTGATACAAATTATCTTTTTATAGGGCTTTTTTCATCGTTCTTTAGTGGCCTAATCGCCATTCATTTCTTTTTAAAAATCTTTAAAAAAATCGGAGTCTTTTGGTTTTCAATATACCGAATCGCTCTTGGTCTTTTAGTCTTAATGCTCTAGTTGTCTTCGTTACAGCGTCTGACTTTATAATAGCGATCATCAGCTTCCATATCTGGTGGAGCACAATAAACGTGATGATTCCATCTCATCCCAGCATCCCAATACTGAGCGACTGTGTCCTCATCAGGAGTTGCGTTGGAGTTACTATCAATAAAGCGAGGGTAGATTTTATTATTTCCCTCAAAGCCAGGAACTCTGAGAGGGACAACTGACATACCGGTAATCACGACACCTGAGGCGCAAGCATTGACTTCACAAGCAAGCTCCATGACTTTATCAACATCAGGATAAACTTCTCCATTGGGACCCACAGGTCTATTTTTATCAACGATAAAGCCTGTTTCATCATCAAAAAGGCTGTCGTCTAAACCTTGGGCTTCTGATGAAACAAAGCGGTTGAAATAAACCGAGAGGTTTGAATAATCATCAAGGGCGCAGCGAGGAGAATTTCCATTTTGTGCGATAAACCCTGTACAGCAGGCACTGGCATCTGTTCCTTGGGGAACATCGCCAATAGGAAGACAACAAGTGACTTTTTCAGGATCAAAAATCTTCTTAAACTCTGGGTTATAATTATTCATATCTTCATTTGAATAATAAAGAAGGTCTCTCGCACCGGTTCCGTCATTATAAGATTCACCAAACTCAGCGTTCGATGAGACATTATTATAAACATTTGGCATAAAGTTCGGAGGAAGCCCAGCTCCAACATTAGTAGGACTTACACAAGCAAGTCCAGCATAGTTTCCTTTATCTGCTGCAGGAACTCGAATCTGTGGAATCCCAGCAAGCTCAAGGTTACCAAGGATATTAATGATAGGGTAATAGTCATCCTCAGCTAAGGCGCGAACCTCACATTCAGGATCATCGGGATCGGAAGGTCTACCATTAGCGTCAGGCGCACAAGTATAATCTGTGAAACTTCCATCAAGTTCATTGGCCCAATTATAACAAGTGAAGTTTTCTTTTTTCACTCTTTGAATCTTATTCGTGACATTACTCCAAGTGTGGCCACCACCAGCGTTTTCTGAAGCAAAGTTTCGTACCCAGTTTCCTGAACAACAGGTTCTTTGAGCGTGAAGATGAAAAGTCTTCCATTGTTTTTGAAGATCACTTGGATCCGTACATCCTGCAAGTCCAGCACCTGTACAAACATCAGCACTTGTTGATGAGAGAGTGACTCCAAAGAGCTCATTAAGAGGGTCTTCTACAACATCAGTAACCACAGCATTACGGGAGTAACGTGTTTCAGAATCAAGAGATATCCCAACTCCTGGAACACTTCGATTATCAAACTCATCACTGGTTCCCATTAATGATGGTTTAAAAGTAGGGATCGTAATAGTTTTTGAAGTTTCACGACAACATTTATTAAAACTTGGGTCGTAATCAGTGTCCTCAGGAGAGTCAGCTTGTGAACAAATAAGTTCTTCTGACCAGAACTGGGTTTCATAATTATTGATGATTCCCGTGAGATTAAGAGGGGATCTTTTAACGAACTTTGCGATGTCATTATTAGGAGCACATTCAGTATCAGTAAAACAAGTGGCCCCCGGAGCCTTAAGACATCTATTTTTTCCAAAGAGAAGACTTTGGATAGGGTCATTGCCTCCAACTTGAACTGTTATGTCTTCTTGAAGAACAGCTTCATACTTTGCGAGATGATTTGTTGAAAGTGATTGATTACTTGATATCCTGCTCAATCTTGAATCAGTAAGGGCCGTGGTAATATTGTTAGAATCAAAAAAGAAGTAGTTTTTAGTGTCTGGATCAATCACTGAGCAACTTGAAAAATAAGAAGGATTGGTTGATGAAACTTCAGTTGTGGTCATACCAAGGTTATTCATGGTGTCGCCCACTTGAGTGTTTGAGATTGTATTTGTAAGAGAGCTTAAAACTGTCGCCGAAGCAGGATTTCGACCTGGTATACAGAGGGCTTGGGCCTTATTACTACTAAGGTTACTTAAAACGTTAGGAGTCGCTGAATCACCACCAAAATAAGAATAAGGTCTTCCTATAATCCTTGCACTCAAACCAAATGTATCAAGGTCACTTTCGCTGACTACTGAACTTAAGTTTTGCGAGCGAGGAGATTTTGCAAAGCGGGCAATTTTATTATTAAATTTCTGTGAAGCACTTCCCGTGTAAAGCTCTTGGCAGTAATGATTTCCACTACAAGAGAGAAGTCCTGTTCTCGTTTCACCGTGATAGGTTGAGTTTGCGGTCGCCGAATCTAAACCACCGTGGCAAAGAGCTCCTCTTCCTCTATAAACACATCTTTTTGTTCCCCCCTGAACTTGTTTAAAAAGGGAGCGAAGAGAAGCATTGAGAGTACGGTCTGGTATTTCATTGGCAAAAGAATCAAATTCTGGCCAATCAGTTTTAAGACCACCGATTTCCTGACATGTATAGTCCCAGCCAAGGTTTGAAGCACAGTCAGAGTCGGTTTCACAAAGATGGTACCTCTGACATTCAGCTCCATCACTTTCAAGATCATTATCCACTTGTGAACCAGAGAATGGACGAGTGCTTGCTTCTGAGACGACAACTTTATAAGTTGATTCTATTGTGAGATCTCCAAAATAAGAGTTCACGGCAATAAAGAGTTTATTTGTTTCTGATGTAATCCTTCTTTGATTACCAATTGAAAACCACTTCACTCCATCAAAAGATCCTATGATTGAGCCGTAATCAAAACCATACCAATCTCTTTGATAACCATTGGCAAATTGAAAGTGTTGCGCGCCCATTCGATCAAGTCTTTGAGATTGACGGTTTGGATCTGATCGATGCGACCAGGCAATCATAGAAACTGGTAAGAAGCAGGCCCTTCCAAAAAGAAGGTCGTCTGATCGATAGGGTGTGGCCTTCTTTCTCTCTGTAAGACCGAGAACAGGTTCATAACCACCACCAAGATGAACGAAGTTTTGTGGAAAGATCTTTGCTATTGTGGCATAGTAATCTGTTCCACAATTGAGGCAGCTTGAATAACTCCCACTCTCAACAAAGATATCGTAAACTTTTCCTTTGTCGACTCTGACTTCTTTTGCTGGTTTCGCTCCAAGAGGGTCTCCTCTTAAGCTACCGTAGACTTCATTAAAGCCGATATAAGAGTCTACATTATTTGGCCTTAAAGGATCATTGTTTGTGTAGAGAAACTCTGCTCCTTCTTGAGTTTTTGAATAATAATCAGGATCAGAGTCAGAAACTCCATTCTCATCAAAAAAGCGAACGGGAACAGTCTTACTACTTAAAAGGATGGTTTGCTGAAGTGGCGCTGGGTCACTTGTATCAGGATACAGACAAGTATAGTCGACGATCACGCTTTGACCATTTTGTTCTTCAAATTTAGGAGTTAATTTACAATTAAGCTCTTTACAACCACACATGGAAGCGATTTCCTCTAACGCCACTTTCTTTTCTTGTAGGACATTGTCGTTATTGAGATCAACGAAATAATCAATTTTTACTTTTTGAGCATCATAGACCTGAAGTGTCGATCCCACGAATGTAATGTTAGGTGGGTTGGTGGCATTAAGGTTCCAATGAGTTCCTTGAAACCTTGGTGCATCTTCAACGGTGACAGTAATTGATTTATTAAGATCAGCGTAAAGAGGAATTTTAAAAACATTACTGGCCGGGAAATGATCGTCAATACTTTGATTGTTTTGTCCTTGAACATAGTACTTTGAACATTTCGCAACAAAATCATTCACAAACTCACAAGATCCATCGATTTGGTATTTGACTCTTACTGTTTGGTTTGGAGAGTTGGTAAGTGTTGGAGTAGGAAGTTCAACGATTCCTTTATCTGAAAGATTATCATTTCCAAGGAGGTTGTTATTAGGGCCAATTTTTACATCTTGAGAGAAATAGACTCCGTCTTTAAACAGAGTTCTTCCTCCATAGCTCACTTCGTAAATTGAATGGTTTTGAATCTGAGCTGTTCCAGAATAGACGCTTGTAAAGTTTCGATCATCTGCACCTGTTTCATAAACTGTTGTATTATCAGATGAAGCATTAGGATATTCCACTGTACAATAGGCAAGTTCGTTATCTGTGGTGGTGGTACAATCATAGAGATCTTTTTTACGAACCATTCTATTATAATCAGCGTCTTCAGTTTGCTTTGTATCATCCACAACATCTGGTACATCTGTTCCCGGGTCCGATTGACAGACATGATAGAATTGCGGGAACTGTCTTCGAAGGGCCGGGTTGTCTTTTGTTAATGCGTAAGCATTGAGCCATTCAGCAGAGGTTTTATCAATCCCTGACTTTTCATCGAGATCGTAAACACAGATCTTATCAAGTGAGCAGCATTGAAAACCCAGAGTCGCACATTCTGAGTTCTGAGTACATTGGCCACCGACAGTAGGGACACTTGAAAAAGTATTAAGAAGCCTCAGAGTGAGATGACTTGTGGAGAGGCTTGAGTTTCTGACTCCTGAGATATCATAAACATCAACTTTACTATTTGAAATTTGCGATTGAATACAACTAGGGCAAACATCTTCAGTTCGATAGGCAACATCGTAACTAGGATTGTTAATCGCCAGTTGATTAATGATTCCACTTTTTTGGCAGAAAACTTGGTTTAAAGGGTCATTGGTCGTAAAGACAAAGCTTCTCTCAACTGTATTTTGTTGAAAGTTAATCTCATTTCTTGGAAGAAGTGCCAAAACAAGAAAGGCCTTTTCTGTATTACTTGGATATTCTAAAACTAAACATTGAACACTGCTTGGAAAGCTTTGAAGGTAGTTATTAACCTGTTGGCCTTTTAAATAAATCTGAGCATTACTCGTCTGGTCGATTTCAAACAGAGTACTTTTAGCTCCAGTAGAAGTGACAAATTGAATTTGCTCACCATCAACAATGGGTGACGATGGGGGTGTGGGTGATGGAGAAGATCCACCTGTTCCACCTCCTCCGTCGATGGAGTCGTCGTTACTATCAATTGAGTTTGATGTACTTGATGTTGAAGGGGCAAGACAAGAAACAGAGAAAAATAAAACACAGATTAAGAGAAAAACATTTTTTAGTTTTTCGAACTTGAAGCTGGTGTCTTTATTGTAGTTACTTAATAATTCCATTTTCTCTCTATTACTCATCGGTTTTCAGACCTAAATCTTGAAAGATCATAGACTTAGGTCATTATAAAATGAGTGAGAGCAAAGATTTTCTAAGTTATTGAATGTACGTTGAAAGTTAAAGAACTGTGTTTTAAGAGAGCCAACGAAAGTTGGTAGGATTATGGAGAAATCAATCGGTTACGGTCGGGACTGTCCGAACTGTAACCGTCTACCTGAAATCAGCCTTTTCCGTTACTGCTCGGACAGTCCCGACAGTTACGGTTTAGCCGACTAAAAAACTGCGAGATGATCTCTTAGTTTTCTTCAATTTTACGAATGTAATAAATCTGAATCGTCTCATCTGCAACAACTTTAGGTGGAGCTGCAACAATCGTCGCCTTAACATTTTTATCAGTTAAAGTGCTTCTGCCAATTCCATTATCATCTCGAAAAAACTCAACTTGAACTTTTTCAATTTTTTCTGTTCCGTCTTCATTGAGTTCACCTGTTTTGACTTCGATGAAGTGTTTGTAACCTCGATCATATTTTCCAGTGAGTTTACCTTCAACCTCTTTTTCTTCAAGAAGAACAACAATGCTTTTGGCCATGTAATCAGTGAAGCTTCCATTATTTGGTTGATCTGAGTTTGGAACAATTGTTTCTCTTGTAAAGTTCTCGGTTGCTCTAATCGAGAGAGGATCTGGATCATCTGAGCGATCAATAAAGTTTTGGACAGGTCCATCAATTTGAATAATTGTTCCCGGAAGATTAGAAAGACTAATCGCCAAGTTTTCATTTTCAATCAAAAGGCGGTTATTCTTAATTTTCTTTTGAGTAATAATGGTTAGGGAATAATATTGCTTTCCATCTTTCTCGATCCGATTGAGATCATTCGTGACTTTTGCTGCTGTTATTTTGGCAAAAGAGTTAGGGAGCCCGAGAAAAAGATAAATCATAGCTATAAGTTTTAGGCACTTCATTTGAATCTCCTCAGATTAATTCAATTGTTTTAAGATAAAGTTCATCTCCTAGAAAACCTGCTAGGATCTTAACGTTTTTGTTAATATAAATTCTTCTAAAGTCATTAAGTTCTGGTTCAAAGAGATTAACGCAAATTCTTTGTTCATCTTCTTCTTGAGTCACGCAGTATTCTGTTTTTCTTTTTTGGCTATTCCATTTACTTATGAATTTTCCAGAGATTTCGATTTGTTTGAGTGAAAACTCAATTGAGCTTGGAATGATATCAATGAAAGTCGTAGACGGTAATGTGAAGTCATTGGAATTTTCAAAATCATTAAAACTTCCAAAACTTGAATTGTTCAGGCTTGAGAAAGGGTCATTTGTCGAAAAGCTGCCAAAGCCACCTTCATCTGAAAAAATAAATTCATCATCAATATTGAAACTTGAAGTTTTCCCTCTCACTTTCATAATTGAGTTTGGTGTTTGCAGAAGAAAGTGGGCCAAACTTCGAGACTTAATAATGAGGTTGTATTTGTCATTTCGACTCATGGTAATCGCTTTAATCGAGATAACCTTCTCACCATTAAAATCTTTAATTTCAGAAATATTAGTGGACCTCAAAAGATAGGACTTTGAAAATGCTGTATTGAAAAGCATAAGACTTAAAAGTGTAATGACAAATTTCAGTTTCATTTTCGAAAAAGACCCCTAAATAAGCGAAACATGGCCTTTAGGTCATAGCACTCATGGTGCACTGTTTGAAGAAGATAAGGAAAAAATACTCTTAAGACTTAGGCTTCTCTTGGATAAGATCAAGGAATGTGAAGAGTGCCTTTTTGCAAAATCGGTACTTTAGCTGATCTCGAGTGCCTTTATAGTGATAAAGTGAGGATGAGACATTGCCATTTCTGACTCCGGCAATGGCCACAGTACCCACAGGTTTATGAGGACTTCCGCCAGCTGGTCCAGCGATACCTGTTGTTGAAACTGAAAGGTTTGAGCCCAATTTCAGTGAAGCTCCAAGGGCCATTTCTTCTGCGACTTGAGTACTGACAGCTCCAAATTGATCAAGGTTTTGTTTTGAGACATTCAAAAGCTTCATTTTTGCTTCATTGGCATAGCTTACAACTGTACCGAGATAAACTTCGGAAGCTCCTGGAACATCGGTAATAAGGTTGGCGATGAGTCCACCTGTACAGGACTCTGCTGTCGAGAGGGTTAAGTTTTTTTCTTTGGCCTTGGCTATGACAAAATTGGGAAGGGGAACTTCACCGATCTGCCAAACGATAGAGTTTAAATTTTCATCATGAATAATATCTTCAATTCTTTTGTGAACCTCATCAGTAGGACCTTGTAGGCCTGAAAGAACGATATCGACTCCCATAATATGAGGCAAAGAGGCGACCTTCCCAAACTTAGAGAGACGGTCCCAGAGTTTGGGAGCAATCTTAAAAAAGATTTTTTCTTCGGGAGTTTCTCGAGTACGAATCACAATTCGCGATTGGTTTTGATCTAAAGAATGACCAGCTTGCATAAAAAGATTCTTAAGGTTCTTTTCAATTATACTTTGAAACTCTCTGGGAACTCCTGGAAGACCTAGGACAAACTTAGTCTTAATGATTTTATAAAATGGAGGAGCGAGTCCCACGTCATTGCTAAGAGGAGTGAATCCTTCTGGTAGACATTCATAATCTTGATAAGGATTTTTAAGCTTTAGAGTCTTTTTATACTCATCCCAGTTGATCCCTCTACGTTCGTACTGGTCTTTTACAATTTGAGTCACTCTTTGGTTTTTCTCAATAGAAGCATCGAAGGCTTTAGAAAAAGCCAGTCTGGTAAGATCATCCTGAGTGGGCCCAATTCCACCAGAAGTAATCACCACATCAAACTGCTTTAAAGCTTTTTCAATGGTTTGAGCTATCCCGTCTACTGAGTCAGGAATCACCAGAACTTGCGAAAGTTTAAGGCCTAGTTCCGGTAAGAACTTTCCAAGCCAAAAGGCATTTTTATCGTGAGTGTGGCCGTTTAAAAGCTCATCACCAATACAAATTAACGCAACACTAGGCATAAGCAAGATTCTCTGTTAAAGCTGTGTATAGACTTAAATATTTTCCCATTAAATACTGAAAATGAAAAATAAAGATTCCATTTTAAAGTTTAGCCTAGCATTTGATCGAGATGTGGAATCTTATTTGAAAAAAAATCATGGGCCCATTTCTGAGTTTACAATACTTTCAAAAAGTTTAGATGCAAGAAATGCCAACAGAGGGAGAACTCCAAAGTATCATTACCAAGTGAAACTCAATCATATTGACTCAAATGAGCAGTTTGAAAAGATCCATCCCTGGGAGTCGAAACCACTTATTATTGGTGCGGGTCCTGCGGGTCTTTTTGCGGCTCTTCGTTTCGCTGAGTATGGGATTAAAACAATAATTGTTGAAAGAGGGGACCAAACTTATCCGCGAATGAAAAAAATCGCTCGGCATTGGCGTTATGGTGAGATGGATGAGGACAGTAATGTTTGTTACGGTGAAGGTGGTGCAGGGCTTTTTAGTGACGGTAAACTTATCACTCGAGTCAAGTCTGAATACGTTGGTTATGTCCTCAAACGATTCTACGAGCTTGGCGCCCCAAAAGATATTCTTTATGATTCCAATCCTCATGTAGGCTCTAATAAAATTCGAGAAATTATAAAAAACATCTCAAAGTATCTTCTTGAAAACGGTCATGAAATTCGATTCAACTCAAAAGTCACAGAACTTCTCTATGATCAGGATAAGGTCGTCGGCGCAAAACTTGAGAGTGGAGAATGTCTTCATTCTGAAGATACCATTTTGGCCATTGGGCATTCAGCTAAGAAAATGTTTTACCATCTTCATGAACATGGGGTTTCAATGAAGGCCAAGGACTTTGCTATTGGCTTTAGGGTTGAGCATCCTCGCTCCATGATTGATACCCTTCAGTTTGGAGAATTCGCTGAACACCACGCTCTTGGAGCTGCAAGATACCGCTTGAGTTACTATGATAAATCAAGTGATAGAGGGAGCTACAGTTTTTGCATGTGCCCTGGTGGCTATGTTCTTTCTTCTGGAACAGAAAAAGATGGAATTGTTGTCAATGGAATGAGCAACTATGGTTGCCGCTCAAGATGGTCCAACTCGGCAATCGTTACATCTGTGAAAAATGGTGTTGATTATAATAAAAATGGAGACAATATTCTCGATGGCTTTTCTTATATTGAGAACATTGAAAAGAAGGCCTTTAACGCCTCAAAAGAGTATGCTGATGCGAGAAAGCTTCCCTTTCAAAGATTAGATGACTTCTTAAACAGTAACTCTATATCTGATAAACCTTTCCCTAAAAACTCGACTCCTTCAGGGATTTTTGAGTTTCCTATAAATGAAATTCTCCCTGCCAATGTCTGTGAGATGCTCAAATCTGCTTTCGTTCAATTTGATAAGCGTTTACCAGGCTTTATGTCTAAAGAGGCCATTGTCATGGCCCCGGAAACGAGGACTTCATCACCAGTTACTTTGTTAAGAGATAAAGAAAACCTCCAAAGCCTCTCTCATAAAGGTCTTTATCCTATTGGTGAAGGAGCAGGTCACGCTGGTGGAATCACTTCTGCTGCGGTCGATGGAGTCAAAGCTTCAATGGCCGTAATCAAAAGCCACGCTAAAGTCAAAGCTTAGGCTATTAAAAGTAAAAAAGACACAGGGACTGTAAAATCATCTGCTTAGCATGAGTCCTTTTGGAATTGAGTGATCTGTAAATAATTCATAGCGTAATAAGTTAGTATCCAATCCATTACGCCCTTTGTTAGAAATTTGTCATGGAAGGAATGGATCAAGTATCAAATCAAAATCAAGACCAAGAAAAACTAAGAGATTTTCGAACTTATCTCCAACGAACTCTCGTTATGAGATGCAAAGAAAATCCTCAGTATTCTTTAAGGGCCTTTGCAAAGTCTCTTGAAATTGAGCCCAGTGCTCTTTCAAAGATTCTTAATGGCAAGCGTTCAATTACAGCGAAGATGTATGAAAGACTCTCACAAAAGCTCGATTTAAGTGGCGAAGATTATGAGTATTACCACCCAAAGAATACTCATCTTAGAGAAAAAAAGGTTGAGGCCACAACATTATCTTCCGACGTCTTTAACTTTATTTGTGACTGGTATCACTACGCAATTCTTGAGCTGATTCGTGTGAAAGGCTTTAAAAATGATATTGCTTGGATCGCTAGGGCCTTGGGAATCACCACAAGCCAGGTTCAAGATGCAGTTGATCGCTTAACAAGAATGAAACTTCTTATCAAAGATGATTTTGGTCGTTGGCATGACAATAGTGGAAATATCACAACTCTAGGTCATCCCTTTAGTACTCAAGCTTTTCGCCACTTACAAAAGCAAATTTTGAGTATGGGAATAGAGGCCATGGATATGATCCCTATGGAAAAAAGAGATCAAACATCAATGACCTTTGCTGTTAATTCATCTAAGGTTGGGCAAGCTCGTGAGCTGATTAAAAACTTTAGAAGAGATCTTGCAGAGATTCTCACTTCTGGAGATAAAGACGAAGTTTATCAAATGAGTATCTCGCTTTATCCCATTACCCAAATTTCTGAGGAAAAAAGAAATGATTTTCACTAGGTCTTTAAAACTCATCATTGCTTTAGCTTTCAGTCTTTCATTGACGACAAGCTATGCTTGGAAAGAAGGCCATGGAGGTTATAGTATTGATACTCCGGAAGGGGTTTTCCTATTAGACTTCCGTGAAGCAGGAATTCATTTAAGTCCTTATTACAATCAGTTTATTTCTGATAGTCCTGTTATCCAATATTATATTGAAGAATATCTTGTTCATCCTGAATTTAACGAGACGATTAAAGCAAAAGTTATCCAAAAGCTTTCCGAGATTTATGCTGAGTCAGCAGATTTAAGTTTTGCTATTCTCTCAGGACTTATTCTTTATAACTTTGACTTTACACCAGATCCATTAATTCCGACCAATGATGTGAATACAGTTCTTCAAGGTTTTGATGATTCTGATTTCATTCCAACTGCAAATAGAAGGCAGTCGACTATCAAAATTCATACTGATTCTTGGAAGCTTCTTGATGATGATAATAAAGTAGGACTTCTCTTTCATGAGATTCTTTATTCTTACACACTTCCTTATCATGATAAAACCTTAGCAACGTTATTTGATTCAAGCATTGCTTCGACTCGATCAAGAGAGTTAACAGCCTATCTCTTTAAAAAAGAGTTCACCCCTAAAGGTGTTCATGGCTTTAATGCTATTAGCAATAACAGTATCAAATATAAGTTCAGTGATAAAAAACTTCAGTTTCATAAAGACATGCCTGTTCCTAATAAAGGAGAGATGTTTCTTGAGTCAAAGGATAAGCACATTGCTTTAGTTGTGACTGTTAAGCGTCCTGCTAGAAAAGATTTTGTTTATGATTGGTTAACTGTGCCACTTAAAGACTGGAAAGAATACAAAGGAAAGCAGGTTTGTTCATCGATTATTGAAAATTTCCAAAGTGTAACTGGTCAGGTTGTCTTAGGAGTCAAGCAGATTTCTAAAAACAGCATCCAGGTGAAAATGAATGAAATGACCAATAGTTCTCTGGAAATTAATCGTGTGGATCGAGTTATGGCCACCAAAGATCTCTTTCAAGATCTTCACTTTGTCTCAGAATCAAGCTGTACCTATCAACTTAATCGATTTGTGAAAGAGCTTGTCACTGAAGAAGAGTAGATCATTTCTTATACTTGAAATTTAAACCAGCACGACTATTTATAATTCAAAAAGTTCGCCTCATTGTGAAAGTCGGGACCTTCTTTAGGATGTATTGAAGCATAGAAGGCTTTTTCCTTCGAGCTTTCGAGAATCACAGTCGGATTCACAAGCCATTGCTGTAAATTGATTTTCTCTGGAAAGTCATTGGTGCTAAAAGAAAAAGTAAATTCTAAGCTTTTTGAACTTGTTATTCGACGATGTGTCTTGAGATTGAGTTTAAAGTATTCCTCAAGGTCTTGTCCTTTTTCTTTAAAATAAAAACAATTCCATAGTCCCGTTGTACTAAAGTTAAACTCTAGGTAGTGCCCAGTCTCTGGATCTCTTAGAAAAAATTCGAAACAAGTTGATTCCCAAAGCCCAATTCGCCTTTTGAGTTGAGTTGAATGATTTTCCGTTATTTTTAACTCTGGGTTTTTATCGAGTTTGTAGTTAAGTACAACTTCTTGATCTTTTTTTTTCAACTCCACGATAATGTTCTGTGGGAGTTGCTTCGTTTTATCAAAGGCCAGAAGTTTGATTTGCATAGATGTCTTTCTTTAAAATTTAAGTTCTAGATAAATAGGGCAGTGGTCGCTTCCCATAACATCACTCAAGATTTCAGGTTTTTTAATATGGGGAAGAAGGTCTTCTGTTGCAAAAAAGTAATCAATCCGCCAGCCAATATTTCTTGAACGACAGTTATTTCGGTACGACCACCAGGTGTAATGATCCGGTTCATCAATATGCTTTTCACGAAAAACATCCACGAAGCCTTCTGAGATAAATTTATCCATCCAGGCCCGTTCACGGGGAAGAAAACCAGTGGTCTTATGATTCGTCTTTGGATTTTTGAGATCAAGCTCTGTGTGAGCGGTATTGAAATCACCACAGAGAAGTACAGGCTTTTTCTTATTCAGCTTCTTTGCCTTTTTAAGAACTTCTTCAGAGCATTTGAGTTTAAAGTCCACTCTTGAATGGTCCCTTGAACCATTGGGAATATAACAATTGATCAAATAAAAGTTTTCAAACTCCATAACCTGAATTCGACCTTCATCATCAAATTTTGAAATTCCAAGGTTTTCATAACTGAGAAGATCAAGGCGGTTAGAAATGAGTGAAGCAACCCCACTGTAGCCAGGTCTCTTTGCTGGATGGATCTTCCAATTCATTTTCTTCGATTCAAGAATTTCCTCTGGAAATTGATTTTCTTTGGCCTTGATTTCTTGGAAACAGTAAATATGGTATTTTGATTCTGAGAACCAATCATTGAGACCCTTTTGAGTCACGGCCCTGATCCCATTAACGTTCCAACAAGCAATTTTTATATTTTTCATAGTTTAGGTGTTGTTTTCTTTGGCCAGTCTTTCTCTTTTAATCTCTTCTGGATCAATTCCCTTGTAGGCATAATAATCGTCTATACTGCCAACACTTTCTTCTTCGTCTTCTTTGTAATCGCTTTCTTTTTGAGATTCAAGAAAGTGAGGGTCTTCAATATCAGTGTCATTAACTAAAACTTCACCTTCCGTAGAAAGCTCATGATTTTGTGAATAGGTGGTATCAAACTCATGGTCGGGATAGAGTTTTTGGTATCTCTCTTTTTCATCAGATGAAAGAGAGCTTTCATAGTCTCTTAGTTTTTTCATCGCTGTGAAATAGAGCTTTTCATATTTTTGTTTCACTCTTCGATCATGATGGTGAAATTTATCGAGATAGTCTTTTCTGGCCTTAGTTAAAGCATCACAAAGTCTTTCATAGTTTCTAAAGATGGGATCGAGTTTGATCTTACTCTTTTTCGAATGATCTCGATTTCTGTTTCGGTTTTGATTTTTTTTCGGAGTTCGATTTCTATCACCTGATTGAGCTTTTGATTGTTTTCGTTGGTTATTTTTCGAACCACTTCTGTGACGCCTGTTGCCGCCCTTACCAGAGCGACCCTTATTCGATTGGGAGTTTTTACTAGAATCATTCATGACTCAATCCTAAAGAGTCTTCTTATTACAGTCAATAATGACGCTGCAAAAAAAAATAACCATGTGACGAAAGTGAAATGTTGGGGCAACATAGAGCAAATAAATTTATTGGAGGTTTCATGAGTCGTAAAAGAGTAAAAGTTGCTGTAACTGGAGCAGCGGGTCAGATTGGCTATGCCCTATTATTTCGGATTGCTTCTGGACAGATGTTTGGGCCAGAAACAGATGTTGAACTGCAGTTAATTGAATTAGAACAAGCTTTAGGTGCCTTAAATGGTGTTGCTATGGAGCTTGATGATTGTGCGTTTCCACTACTTAAAAAGATAACATGTACTAGCGATCTTAATGCAGGCTTTAAAGACGTCAATTGGGCAATTCTTGTGGGATCTGTTCCAAGAAAAGACGGTATGGAAAGATCAGATCTTCTTGGGATTAACGGCAAGATCTTCACTGGCCAAGGTCAAGCGATCAACGATAACGCGGCTTCTGATGTGAGAGTTTTTGTTGTGGGTAATCCTTGTAATACAAACTGTTTTATTGCGATGAATGCTGCAAAAGACATCCCAAATGATCGATTTTTTGCCATGACAGCTCTTGATGAAAACAGAGCGAAATCACAACTTGCACATAAGGCCGGAGTCGATGTTGACCAGGTTAAGCAAATGACAATTTGGGGCAACCATTCAGCCACTCAATACCCGGACTTTGAAAACACACTTATTACCGGAAAAAATACACCTGAGATGATTACTGATAGAGCTTGGCTTGAAAGTGAGTTCATTACAACTGTTCAAAAACGAGGGGCAGCGATTATTAAAGCTAGGGGGGCTTCATCTGCAGCTTCAGCTGCAAATGCTGTTGTGGATGGTATCTACAATATCACACACGATACAGCTCGAGGAGAGACCTATTCAATGGCCCTTGCTTCAACTGGACAGTATGGTGTTGATAATGACCTCATCTTCTCTTACCCCTGTCGAACAGAGAATGGAGTTGTAAAAGTTGTTGAAGATTTTAAATTTTCTGATTTCGGTCAAGATAAATTTAATAAGACTCTTGATGAGTTAAGGTCTGAAAGAGACACAGTTAAAGAGCTTGGTCTCGTTTAGTCATTAATAAACAGATTTTTTGATAAATGGGGCCAATTTTTTGGCCCTTTTTTTAAAGCGAAAAGACATTTCAACAGCAGGGTAGATCATCGTATAGCTATTGCTAACATCTGACTTTGTACTGTCTTGAGATTCTTCTGATATACCAACGGAGTGGTAATTTAAAGAAAAGCCAATATAGAATTTTTTAGAAATTTTAAACTGCGCTCCAAATGCGGCCAGCATACCTGTTCCTGAAATATCATACTCTTCACCGGCGACATTTCGTGTCCCTTTGGCATAAAAGTTATAGGTAAAGGCCAAATAAATTGTTCGAGCTGTATTGAAGAAGTATTGAAACCTTGGGCCTAACTCAAGAAGAGCTATTTCTCCATCAGCGGCTGAGTCTTCATCTTTTTCCGTTCTCGACCAATTCACAAAACTTTGACCCACAACCCATTGATCGCTCTTTCCAAAAGTGGCCCCAATTAAAAGAGCGTAATGGGAAGATCCATATTCAAATTGAGTCACATCATCAGTGTCTGTTTCGTAATGAAGGCTTTTACCAGACACAAGAACACGAGGCTTTTGCCCCTTAAGAGTTCTTAAATTTTAAGGCTTTGCTTAATCGCTTTAACGATTTGCTGGTTAATTTGATAATAATAGAAATCATGGGGGAATAAGTCCGACTTAAAGAGAGTGTCTTTTCCGAATTTATGATTGAGCTTGTGGTCGAAGTCGATCAAAACAATATGATCGTACTTCTTGGCAACTTTTCTTAACATCTGATTGAAGGCGACATGTCCACGAATGGGGTTGCAGTCATAGGCATTGGCAAGTTCAAACTGTTTCTTCGATTCATTTAAAAAACCAAGCTGTTTATAAGCATTAGCGAGAAGGTAATGGCTTTTTGCATTGGCAACAGTTTTCTTCACAAGCTCTTCAAGTTTTGGAAGTGCCTGTTTCGCCTTTCCAAGTTTGAGCTGATGGGAGAGTTTATTTTGAAAGTTTTCAATAGTCTGAGTGTTGGCATTCTCGCAGGTTTCACTGGGAGGGAGGTCTCTTTTAATAGGTGTTGTGATGAGAAAGAGAAAACTATTACTCTTTCTTGTTTTTTCAGCAAGTCTTTTAAGTTCAATTTCAAAAAACTTAAAAACAATTTCAATTTTACTTTGAGCACCGAGGGCGGAGAATTCACTTTTGTCTTGGTTTGGCTCTTTGCCAAGAAGAAAGTTCTTTGTCGGTTTATAGATGAACTTAGAGAGAGAAGGAAAAGAGAGGATCAGTGAAAAGATCATATCATTTTCATAACGGGAAATATTTGTATTGATAGCATTTCGATCAACAAGAGAGAGACGTTTTTCGAAAAACTCCTCACTGCCGCCTGAGTAAATGATAACTTTTGGAGTCTCGTTGAGGCTCTGAATCTTGGCCACTGTACGGTGAAGTCCATCACCAGCGCTGGCCCAGTTGGAAATCTTAAGGTTTTCAATTTGATCTGATTGAAGCTTGGACATGATATCGTCTATAAAACTTGAATGGTGCACCGCAACTCTGTCTCCTATAAAAAGGATGGAGGACGATTCAATATTATCAGGGGGGGTAAGAGACTTTTTGTTAACGCTGTATGTAAGAGGATAAAGTTTAGTGGGAGCGAGGAGATTGTCATAAAAAAAAACGATGATAGCAAATGGAATTGCAAGTATTACTGAGAGAGCGGCTTTTTTCACAAATCATCCTATAAAAAGTTAACCAACTTACTGTTATTTTAATAGAGATCTGTGTTACTGGATACAAGTAATGAACGAAAAATTAACTAAGACGAATGAGATAAAAGTTCCTGAGCTTTTAATGCCTGGTGGAAGCTTGCAAAAAGCAAAAATTGCAGCACTTTATGGTGCCGATGCCATTTATGGTGGTTTTCAAAAATATGGGCTTAGGGCCGCGGCCGATAATTTTGATCGAGATCAGCTAAAAGAGGTCGTAGATTATTGTCATGAGCGAGACGTAAAGTTCTATCTCACTCTCAATAGCTTCTTTCATGAAGAAGATTATCAGTCTTTTTTAAAGGATTTAAACTTTTTTGATCAGCTTGGAATCGATGCCTATATCATTAGCGACGTAGGTGTGATGAGCTTTGTCTCGGAAAACTCTGGTACTCCCATTCATGTTTCTACCCAGGCAAGTGTTTGTAATGCCTATTCCGCAAAAGCTTTTAAAAGTCTTGGAGCGAAACGAGTTGTTCTCGGTCGAGAAGTTTCCCTAGAAGATGCAAAGAATATTAAAGACCAGGTGGATGTGGAAATTGAGATGTTCATTCATGGTTCAATGTGTATGGCATTCTCTGGAAACTGCGTTATCTCTAATTATACAGCGGGACGGGATAGTAACCGTGGTGGTTGTGCTCATTCATGTCGTTTTGAGTATAAATTAAAAAGTGAAGAGCAAGAAAAGGTGTCCACTTTTATGAGTTCAAAAGACTTAAATGGGCTTGAGCTTCTAGGTCTCTATACCCAAAACTCTATTGACACCATTAAGGTTGAAGGAAGAATGAAAAGTGTTAATTATGTTGGCACTGTCGCAAGCACTTATTCCCACGCTTTAAATGAAATAAAAAAAACGGGAAGTCTTTCAGCACAGACATTAAAAAATTGTCAAAATGAACTTTTGAAAACGATGAACAGAGAATTTACTACGGCCTCACTTGTTGAAAAAGCTGATCAAACAAGCATTTTCAACGAAAGAGAGTATAAAGAAGGTGAATACCAAATTGTAGGGGAAGTTCTTGAGGTTAACAGTGATCAGTTTGCAATAGTCAAAGTGAGAGCACCTCTTTTTGCTGATGATCGGCTTGAATTATTGATTCCTGAAAGTTCAGAAAATAATAAATTCACTCAAGAGTTCGCTTGTTCTTTAAAAGATGTTCTTGATAGAGATCTTGAAAAGGCCAATCCTGGCAAATTAATTAAGATACCTTTTCAAGAAGGGATGCAAGTGAGGCAACTCATTCGAAAGGTTACGGTAGCATCAGATAAAGGAACTTTAAGTCATGAACTTTAGTTTCTATAGTGGCGAAGATTATCAGAAGCATCTCAAAGGAAGCCTTCTCATTGAAGCCGATGAGGCATTAGTGAGGGAAGATTCAGAGTTTTTCAAAAAGAGCTCTGTCGATTTAGAGGACATTGTTTTCGAATCGCAGAAGATCTTCAAAAACTTTGAAATTAAAAAAATTCAAAAGTTCCTTCAAAGTGATGCGATTCCAAATGGGCTGCATTTTCGTGTTAGAGATTTTGGCTTTTCAAAGCTTCTCAGTGAACTGTCAGAAACGAAGGGTTTTGTATTTGATCTGAACCTTGAACTGAATAGCCATAATATTCCTTCAATTGTGACTTGGGAAAAGCTTTTAGGGCCACCGCTAAAGAAGTTCGTGGTTTCTTCAGAAATTCCTCATGAGAACCTTAAGAAGCTACTCTCAGTGACACAAAAAAAGATAGAGCTTTTAGGTTTAGGACGAATTTTGATTTTCTATTCAGACCGAGAGCTTTTAACATCTTTAGGATTTCAAAAGAAAGACGGATCTGTTTCAGTGACAGCTGATGGGCAAGAAACTGCTCATCAAAACTTCCAAGTTGTTGAGAATGATGTAGGGACATTGATGTATGCGCCACAAGATCATTGCATTTTAGAGTTTTTAGATGAGTTGGAAGAACTTGGGGTTGATTCTTTAAAGCTTGATACGAGACATTTAAAGAGTGATTCAGGATATCAGTCATTGATGGAGACAATTTGTTCGTTTGTAAAATCACCAAAAAAAGAAGACTTTTTGAACTTTAAAGCGAGTTATCCAAAAAAGCTCACAAGAGGGTTTTTTAAAGTGAATAAAAGTGATGTTCTTTTTAAAAAATTAAAAAACCGAAAAGAACTGGATCGTAAGAGCTTCAATCATATTGGTAATATTTTAGAAGTGAAGAGAGGGGAGTATATGGTCTTTCAATCTTCATCAAAAGAAAGACCATTAAAACGAGATGATAAGCTCTTTTTTCTCTCTCCTGATGGACGTCAAAAAGAGTTGACTCTCTCGAGATTAAAATCAATTGAGCAAAAAGAAGTTGAAAGCACTCAATTTGAAAGGCTTTATCTACTTCCTCATCTCAACAGTCTAAGTGTCGGAACGAAAGTCTATGTTGAGGGCCAAGATCTCTAAGACGAATGGTAAAAATCAATATTTCTAAGCTTTTTTCCCGTAGAAGTCATAAGTATTTTCTCAACAGATTGAGTTGCGATCTTTTTGTTTTTTAACTTAGTGAGAAATTGATCTTCTAAATTAATGCAATGGCAACAAATAAGGCAATGTCCTCTTTTTGAGTCTTTACTGATCACAATGGCAATTGAGTTATTAAGATGAGTTGGGCCATCTTTTAATAATTCAAACTCCACATCACTTGGAGAGGTCAGTTTGCCGTCGATTTTAATAAGATGATCAGTTCTTTTTATTTGTGACAGAGTTCTCTTTTTAAGATGAACTTGATCAGACATCGGATAATAACCATCCTGTAAAAGCTCATGATAGTTTAGGGTTTTTACATTTTTATTTTCATCAATTAGAATTTTTTTATCAAAGTGATAGGGAGAGCTAATATAAAGATCTTGGTCAATTGTTTTGGCCTTAACAAAAGGAAGAAGTTTGATACCTTCTTGATCAATTGGCGAGGTAGCGAGTTGGGAACAAAATTCACTTGCACCATAGGTCTGATAAACTGGATAATGAAGTTCTCTTGCAATTCTTTTTAACTCATCTGATAGAGCATCTCCACCTATAAAAAGATATTTCAAAGTCCTTGGTAGTTGAATCCTTTTTATTAAAAGATCATGAAGCTGTGATGGCACAAGTGATGAGTGAGTGATTTCTTTTTCAAGGCAGATTTCATTAAATAAGAATGGATCCCATTTTAAAAGCTGTTCATAGGGAATGTTTCTCTCAAGACATCGATAATAAATAGAAAGTCCTCCCATATAATATAAAGGAAGAGCAATTAACCACTTTGATCTTTGATGAGAATTAAAAATATGATTAATCTCTTTTGCGTGGGCCAACATCATTTCATGTCTGATGACATAGAGAGTGGTGCTTTTTGATGTTGAGCCTGATGATGATAGGATGAGACTCTCTTGAATGTTTTGATCCTCTATTTCTTTCTCAATAAGGTTTTTCAAATCTTGAGAAACCTTTTCTGAAAAACATTTCAAATTATTGTTTAAATCTCTTTCCATACGACTTTCCTAAATGAAGAGTAATAGAAATCAATAACGTCTTTGTTTGGAATAACTCGATTATTATCGATCTCCATTGTATTGGGTAGCTCTTCATACAAAGATGGCATGTACAGTCCATGAGTGAGATTTAAGTCTCCATAAGTGATAAGTTGATGATAGGTCTGCCACAACTCAAAAGGATGTCCCATATTGTTTGAGTAAACATTATTTTTATGATGGTTCTGTCTCAACATGGGCTTAAGAACAACATTTTGTGGTCTCTTTTTGATAAGGGCATTATTGAATACTTGGTCGTAAGCTATGGGGATTCCCAACTCCTCTAGTTCTTTATAATCTGATTCTCTGTATATGATAGGATCTTCGATGTATTGAATCTTTTCTTTTAGGGGGGCAAGATTTTTTATAAGTTTTAGGAAATCTTTTTTCTCATATTTTGTATTACAATCTAAACGAAGAGTTTTGAATGTTTTTACTTGGTCATTTATTGTCCTAAGGTCTCTTTTTCGCTCTCCTGAGAGTTTTATTTTTATTATGTCTTTGTCAATTTGAATAGTTTGATTTGCAAAGAGAAAACTGTGGTTTTTTATACAGTAATGAAAGAGCTTCGAAGAGTCTTGGACACTCTTTAAATCTTCTTGTGCGAGAAAGTAGATATTTGATCGATTGGTGTTTTTTAGAACTTCTTTAATCGTTGGTTGACCAAGACTTTGCCATGGTGAATAAGTTGCATAACCACAGTGATCGTTCTTTTTAATTTTTAATAATAGAAGCTGTCTTTCTTTCGGGATAAAAGATTGAAAAGTCTTTTTTGTTTTTAATGTTTTTAATGCGTAAGAGACTTTCATAAAAGAGCAGCCATTAATAAGATCATCTCGATGAGAAAGACGAAAATGGAAATAGGGAAGATTTTTACTGTTTGCTTGCTTGAAAGCTTATAGAGAAAGAAGATGTTTATTATCGTAGAGATTATTGCCATGAGAAGGTGTTGATAAAAGAAGATATTGAAAGCGAGTTTAGCAATAACTAAAGTGATAAGAAATCGAGAGAAGGTTTTTGGGCCTAGCACCACGCAAAGGGTACGCTTATGAACTAATTGATCTGTTTTGAAGTCCCTAAGGTTATTGGTTGCAATCACAAATACGGCATTGAGGCCTATAAGACAAGCGAGATGAAATGATGTCAGGCTTATCTCTAATGTTAGAGCATAGAATGTTCCTAAAGTCGCGACTAAACCAAAATAAAGAAAAACAAAGGCCTCTCCCAAAGCCTTGTAGGCGAGAGGATAAGGCCCACCTGTGTAACCATAGGCAAAATAGAGTGACGTTATCCCAAAGGGGAGATAGAGCCAATGAAGTTTGATATAAGGGATACCAATAATAGCTGAGAATACTAGCAATAGTGAGGCTGCAATTTTAATTTGTGATGGGGAGAGTTTCCCTTCTTGAGTCATCCTTTTTGGGCCAATTCGGTTGTGGTCTGCTCCTTTTTCAAAATCAATGGCATCATTAAAATAATTGACGGAAATCTGTAAGGCAAAAACAAGCAGTAATGAGAGTAAGAAAAACTGAGAGTTTATAACAGCATTTTGTTGATAGGCCAAGAGTGAGGCGAGTCCAACGGGCATGATACCTACAATAAGTGTTTGTGGTCTCGTGGCTTTTAAAAATGCAATCAGCATTTCTCGAGACCCCAGATTTGATTAAAATCCTTCCAAAAGAGGTCGGTTTCCTTATTGTCGCATTGGATCTCATTAAGTTCAGCAAAGCTCTCTTCAAAATATTTAAACAAATAACTGAAGTTATGATGATGGTGGTTGATGATCTCGTTAGGGACATCAATATTTTTAAAAATCTGACCGCCGTAATTATTCATAACAGTAATATGAAGATTTTTTGCTGAAGCAGAGATTAGTGATGAAAGATCGTATTGGAAGCTAAGGTCGCCAAGGATGAGATGAACATTTTCTGTGGTTGCTTTTGAAATCCCTATTGCTGTTGCAATCAGGCCATCAATGCCGTTGGCGCCACGGTTGGCAAGAATTTTAAGGTGTTTTGGCTTAATCAGTTTTAGATAGCGTATTGGCATACTATTGCCAATAAAAAGAACTTCACCGGGACGATCAATTTGTTTAATTTTTTCTCTAAAAAGAGAAGCTTCTGATTTTGGGTATCTTTCAAAAACATGATTGATTGAAAACTCTTTTGCGGATTCTAAAAGGATATCAATCTGATCGAGTTTATAGAGAAGATCGTGACGGCTTTCGTAAGGGATAATTTTTCCAAAGCCAAGTGCTGGTTTATTCCTCAGGTTGAGGTGATAGACATCGACTTTTGCTAACTTATTATTAAGTAAGCGCCAAAACTTTGAATTTGGTGTCTGACCAATTCTTACGATGGTTTTGATGATGTTTTTTTGTAGGTAATCCTGGACTTGCTCATCGTAGAGAATTTCGTTTTGAAAATGATTTTTATAAAGAGGGGATTCGACTTCTTGATAGCAAATGAGATTTTTCTCTTTTATCATTTTCTCGAGTTTTTGAACAAAAATTGAATCTTCTATTTTATTGATGAGAAAAAGTGTTTGACTTAAATCAAACTGAACTTGGTCAATATTAACTGTCTGATAGGCCATAGATTTAAGGCCTTCAGTATTAACACTGAGGTTGATGTGGATGGGGAAACCTTTAAACTCGACAGGTTGATCATAGGCGACACTTCGACAGAAATCACTGAGGATCGATTCCTGTTTAATTGTTTGAGGTGAATGAGTTTCTTTAAGGGCCTTTGGTCTGTCGGCTGAGAGAATAATTAAGGGGAGGTTTGAATAATAGGCTTCAATCACAGCAGGAAGACATTCAGCAACGGCTGTTCCTGAAGTGGTGCAAACAAGCTGAGGTCTTTTTGTCAGTTTTGCTCTTCCCAATGCTTGAAAGGCCAATGATCTTTCATCATAGCCATGGGTAATGTCACAAAAATCGAGACTCTCTAAGAGTGGGGCATTTCTGGCGCCAGAGCCAAAAAAAATATGTTCAACCTCAATTTCTTTAAAAAAGTCCGTATAATCTTTCATTTGAAATAATCTAATACTGTTTTTATTTTGTTATGTGATTCTTCGATTTCTTCGTGGAGAATTGAGTCTTTCACAATTCCACAGCCAGCGTGAACGCTTACAATATTTTTTTTCCATTCTAAAGCTCGAATCATGACAATTGCCTTGTCGTGAGATTGTGATTCAAAATGAAAAGTCCCAGCATAAGGTGTTTCGAGATGATTAAAGTTGAAGTTGTTCCATGTTTCTTTTAGCTTATCTGATGGAAAGACTCCAACAGCTGGAGTTGGAGCAAGCTCAGAGACGAGTTGGTCACCTTTTCCGTAATAGTGAAAGACGATTTCTTGGTGAATGTGTTTAAGCTTTCCAAATGAAAGTGTTGATTTTGGTGAGACTTGGTATAACCAATTTTTTTTCTGAAAAATACTTTCAAAGTGATTGAATACTGTTTGTTGCTCTTCGTTGGTATTGGCCTTCCCAAGAAGTTCGGTTTCATCCAAAGATGTACCGGCAAGAGCACAGGTTTTAAAAGAGTTATTCTCTTGCTTTTCAAAAAGAAGTTCTGGTGAGAGTCCAATCAGGCCTTGGTCTTCTTTCCAGAACCCGTAGAGGCTTGTGTTGTGAGGGATTTTTTTTCGAAGCAGAGAAAGTTCAAAAACATTAAAAGGTTTGTCTAACTCAATCTCATAGGTGTTGTAGATAACCGCCTTGTTGAGTTGTTTGGCTTCAATGAGATCTTTTGCAATATTATAGTCGTCAATAAATCTTTGATCATTAAAAGAACTCGATTTGATACGATCTTGCCATGAGTTATGTGCATTTAACGGAAGAGGGCCCTTTCTATAACACTTTGAATTTATAGATTTTCCGTCTCTTGTCACTGCATTGATTCTAAAATCACAATATTGATCAGACTCAGTTCCAAAGTATAGCTCATTGTCGTAAGCGAAAATGGCTCCTTGGTTATACAAATGATGGTCAGCTTCTAATAAATCGTTCATAGCATCTTGAACGATCTTAACATTGTGAGTATGCTAACTCAAGAGCAGAAAAGTTCGTCCCTTTTTTGTTTAACTTTAGTCTATTGAGGAGCATTTGATGCCATCGAAATCATCCATTCAGTCAATGTTTAATCAGCTTGCTGATCGATATGATTTTATGAACAACCTGCTTTCTTTGGGAACTCATTGGCATTGGAAAAATAAACTTATTAAAGAAGTTTTAAAGTTACGTCCCATAAAAGTTCTCGATGGTGCTACCGGTACAGGAGACATTGCTTATCTCCTTAAAAGCTTAAATAAAGATTTAAACACTAAGGTTGTGGGAATTGATATTTCAGAAGAAATGCTTAAAGTCGCACGTCTTAGAGTTCCAGAAGGAGAGTTCTTTGAAGACGATCTGACGGATTTAAGTTTTTCGGATAACGCGTTTGATGTCAGCACTGTTTCCTTTGGGATTCGAAATGTTGAGAATATTGATAAGGCCTTGAATGAACTTTCTCGGGTGAGCTCTAAGGCTGTTGTCATTTTAGAGTTTGGTTCTCCACAAAATCAGCTTTTATCTAAAATCTATTTTTTCTTTATGAAAAAATATATGGCGATTCTTGGCAGGGTTGTCTCCAGAGGATCAAGTTATGATTACCTTGTGAATTCATCTGAAAAGTTTGTCTGTGCTAATGATTTTCAGCAACTTTGTCAGACGATCCCTAATGTGAAGAGAGTTGAATATCAAACTCTTTATGGTGGGATTGTTTATCTCTATACCTTACATCTTACATAAGTGGGCCTATGGAACAAAAAATTTTAAATCATGATTTCAAACTTAATGACTTTTTCTTTCCCGATGATGAAAGGATTAGTTCCTATGCGAGCACCGGTTGTTTTGATTATTTTAATTATGGAAAAAACTTACGGGCCTATTTGGTTTTCGAGTTTGGTAAAATCTTTAAAATATCAGATGAAAATCTCTATCTCGTTGCAAGAGGGACTGAGCTTATTCACAATGCCACACTGACACATGATGATGTTATTGATGAATCTTTTTTTAGAAGATCAAGTGAGACAATCAATAAAAGATTAGGCAATAAAAAGGCAATACTTGTGGGAGACTACTTGCTTGCGAAGGCCTTGCATGAATTATCCCAATTGCAATCATCCGAGGTTATTGCTGAATTAGCTCTTTGCTTTAAAAAGATGGTTGACGGAGAATGGTTTCAAATGGAAAACCAGTCACCCTATCAAGTTCGTTATGAAGAGTATGTGAACCTTGCAAAACTTAAAACTGGGGCTTTATTTGGGTTTTCATTTGTTGCTCCTTATCTTCTTTATTCAAAAAATAAACAGAACCTTCAAACATTAAAAGAAATTGGTGATTTAATTGGTGTCATTTTTCAGATGAAAGATGATCTTAAGGATTTCTCTTTAGACTTAAGTAAAACTCCTTTTCTTGATTTTACAAATAATAATCCTAATATTGTTTTCTCCGATCTTGATCAAAGCTTTAATGAAGAGCAATTGAACATTCTTTTAAAAGAAAGTTCATTTCATAACCTTCCCAATGAAATGAAGGAAGTGATCCATAAAAGATTTATTGTCGTGAAAAACAAGAAAGTTGATCTTAAAAAAGATCTTGAAGATAAGATTGATCAATTTTGTAAACGCCATGATGATGAACAGCAAAGAGAGAAACTTAATAAACTTTTTGAACAAATACTGAATATTCTCACATTAAAAGGTCAATTTTATGAAAAACAATTCTCATAAACAAGAACTCTGGGAACCAGTTGATGGTTTTGATTTTGATGATATCACTTATCATCGCTGCAAAACGGCAAAACTCTTGCGAGTGGCTTTTGATAGACCGGAATGCCGAAATGCTTTCAGGCCTCAAACTGTTGATGAACTTTACCTTGCTTTAGATCATGCAAGATCTCAATCTGATATCGGAACGGTAATGATCACTGGTAATGGGCCATCTCTAAAAGATGGTGGTTGGGCCTTTAGCTCCGGCGGAGACCAAGCAGCACGAGGAAGTGATGGTTATAAATATGGAAAAAATGAACAAACTTTAGGACGACTCCATGTTCTTGAAGTTCAAAGACTCATTCGTTTTATGCCTAAAGTTGTAGTTGCTGCTGTGAATGGTTGGGCTGTTGGTGGAGGCCATTCTCTGCATGTGGTTTGTGACCTTTCAATTGCTTCTGAGGAGCATGCAAAGTTTCTGCAAACAGATCCTGATGTTGCTAGTTTTGATGCTGGTTATGGTTCTGCCTACTTGGCGAGAAATATTGGCCAAAAGAGAGCTCGTGAAATCTTTTTCCTAGGTAAAACTTACAGTGGCCAGGAAGCTTATAGTATGGGTATGGTCAATGAGGTTGTCCCTCATGAAAGCTTAGAGGATAGGGTTATTGAATGGGCCCAAACCATCTCTAAGAAATCTCCAACAGCAATGAGGATGTTGAAATACGCATTTAATCTCATTGATGATGGTTTAGTTGGTCAGCAGATCTTTGCTGGTGAAACAACGAGATTAGCCTATGGAACTCCCGAGGCAGAAGAGGGAAGAAATTCTTTTTTGGAAAAAAGGGAAAAGGATTTTGATAAATTTCCCTGGCATTATTAGGATATGAAAAACTCGAATCTCAAAGACCTTTCTAATCTTATTGGCGATTTTATTGAATACTGGGGATTTAAAAAAATTCACGGTCAAATTTGGACATATCTTTATTTAAGAGAAGATCCTATCGCCTCAAGAGAGATTCGAGAAGAATTAGGAATTTCCAAGGCCCTCCTAAGTCTGTCTTTAAATGAATTAAAAGAATATGAAGTTGTCTATAGCGCGGGCACAGGTAAACACGGTGTTGAATTAATTGAGGCCAATCCTGATATTATTGGCGTTATTCTTAATGTCATTCGTTTTCGAGAAAAGAAAATGATTAATGATGTTGAGTTAAAATTAAAAGAGCTATCTCAAAATAAGGATCTTTTAAAAGATGACTATCCTGTCTCAAGGTCACGATTGGCCAGTCTTTCTAAATTTGTGGGTTATTCATCGAAGATGGTCAATGGGCTTGTTAAACTTGATCTTATTAGTTTTTCCTCTTGGAAAAACTTTCGTGGGAAGTCTCAGGAACTCTAAGGAGCTCTAAGACAATACCTCATTTTTCATTTTAAAAAATTTGTTCGACACTTGAATTCCACCATGTCCGAATTTAAGCTGATCAATATATTGATAACTCTTATGTTTTTCATGGTTGTATTGATTCCAAAACGTACTTGGTAACATGATACTTAGAACTTCAACATTCTGCTCTTTTGAAAACTGAAAAAGCTCATCAATTAAAGTTTGAAGGTTTTGAACCCCAATTTTTTTTCCATAGGGAGGGTTTGTGCAAATAATTTTAGTATTTTTCGAGTCTGTTTGTAGCTGACAAGATTGAAATAATTGATTTAACAAAATGATATCACTGTCATTGTTGGGATTGAGGTTGTTTTTAAGACCTAGATACTGTTGAGAGTTCTTCTCAATACCTATCGCTTTTCGGGCCGGTTTGAATGAACAGGGATTAGAGAGGTGGTTTTTTTCTCGACTCAAAAATACCGGGAGTTGTTCGAATGAAAATTCTCTTTTTGAGTTTTGGTCTATTGTTTTGGCCTCAAGTAGAAAGCTGCCCGCACCGGCCATAGGATCAATAATGCAGACTTCATCACTTTCAACTAAGCTTATTGCTTTTATGTAAATTGCCGCTGCATAATTTTCTCTTAAAGGGGCTTTCCCAGGACTTCTTTTGAGTCCTCTTTTATAGAGAGGATCTCCGCTTAGATCAAGAGAGACTTGAACCTCATCATCGACAATTCTGATGAAAATGGTGGGAGCCGATTTACTTATTTTCAATTCCATGAGAGATTTTTTAGTTGGATTGCCTTTAAAAAAGTCTTTGATGGCCTTTGTTATTGAGCTTTTAATGCGATCAGTATGAATGAGTCTAGAGTTCTTAGTGCTGGCCTGAACCTCGGTTTGTTCATTGAGAAGATAATTTTTCCAATTGAGGTTTTTGGTTTTTTTATAGAGTTTCGGGAAATCTCTCGCCTTAAAAGATTCGATTCTTAAAAGAACTCGATTGGGAGTCTTACACCAAAGATGAATTTTTTCAATGAGGTGTAAGGGGGCAAGTACATCAACTCCACCATGAGTCATCACCAGATCTTTCAGTTCAGTTGAAAAGTATCTTTCTAGCTCAAGGACCAAAATTTCTTCAAGCCCTGGAGTGACTTGAACAAAGAGGTTCACCTCATCGGTTTCCTTTAATATGGTTGGTGAAGATTTTTGATTGATTTGATACCCTTAATCTTGAGAGAAATAAATATTCAAAAACAGTACCTGAGATTGACATATTTTTCGAGTTTCATTGGATTCTTTACAAAGATTCAAAAGATTCGTAGCTTAGAAGAATGAAAGGCGAACTCATCCTTATTCCAACTCCTATTAGTGAAGATAAGAATCTTCATCAAGACTCTATTGAAGCTATTAATCAAACCCTAGGTTCTACTGATGAGGTTCTTTTTGTTGTGGAAGAGCATAAAATTGCCAGAAGGAGATGGATCAAGTGGGGGCTAGAGAGAAGTCTTATTGATCAGTTTATCATTTACAATGAGCAAACTTGGCATGATGAGGTTGACCCATTAATTGAAAAGCTGAAAAAAGGTTTTAAGGTTTTTATCCAAAGTGATGGTGGCCTTCCTGGCCTTTTTGATCCTGGAAGAGAGCTCATCTTTCGCTCTTGGGAAAATGGAGTCAATGTTACTTCATTGAATTTCGATAATAGCGTGGTTTTAGCTCTGACTCTCAGTGGTTTTAGAAATACAAGTTTTGAAGTTAAAGGCTTTATTCCCCGAAAAGCCGATGAGCGCGAAAAGTTTTGGAAGCAAATGAATTCTTGCAAACAAACTGCAGTGATTATGGATACTCCCTATAGGCTTTCTAAAGTGATTCAAGAATTACAAGGTTCGATAACTAACCAAAATCGCTTAGTTTACATCGGTTGCAATCTCAATACAAAAGAGGAGTTTTCCTACTGGGGCACAATAAAGTCCTTAAAGAGCTTTTCTGGGCCGGAAAAGGCCAATTTTGTTCTTTGTTTGTCTCAATAATATCAGCTACTTAAACTACTCGTTTCTTTTTCTATTAGATTATTTCAATGCATTCTTAACGACTTAAAAAAAAAGTGATAACAATGAGCTTCAAAATTTAAGACAAAAGGCGTTAAGCGTTGGATATATCTGAACTTCCACATAAAGGAACTTCCGAGAGCGGTTTGAAAACCGCTGACAATGAGCAAGCAGCACTTCGAAAAGAAGGCCATATTGAGCTTGCTCTCGATTCTCAAGTTGCTCAAAAAAATGCTGGCAGCATATTTTCAAAAAACTTTCACTACGAACCATTACTCGGAGTTCATCCTTCCCATTCTCTTGAGTTTTCTCATCAAAATTTTGAAAATTCCTTTGTTGGCAAACGCATGAAATGGCCAATTATGATTTCTTCAATGACTGGTGGTTCTCGTTCGGCAGGATTGATCAATAAACGTTTGGCCAAAACAGCAAATCGATTTGGACTTGCTATGGGTCTTGGATCTTGTCGGGCACTTCTGGAATCAAAAGAGCGATTATCTGATTTTGATGTTCGAGCAGACTTGGGAGAGGAGTCTCCTTTATTTGCGAACATTGGGATTAACCAGCTTGAGAGTCTTGTTGAGAACAAAGAACTCGATCGTTTAGAAGAACTTGTTGAAATCCTCCGTTGCGATGGAATTATTGTTCATATTAATCCTTTGCAAGAATGGTTTCAGCCTGAGGGTGATCGCCTTCAAAAACCAGCAATTGAAACTCTGAAAAGTTTTATAAAGAATTTTAAGTATTCAGTTATTGTCAAAGAGGTGGGGCAGGGCTTTGGACCTCAAAGTCTGAAGGAACTTTTAAAGCTTCCCCTTACTGCAATCGATCTTAGTGGCTTTGGAGGAACAAACTTTTCAAAGCTTGAGTCATTACGACTTGAGGAGAAATGCTCTCGGTCTTTTCAGCAAGGTCTTATAGGACAGGGTCATAGTAATGTTGAGATGCTTCAGTTTATCGAAGATATTTTCAATGATGATCAAAATCTCTTTAAACAAGTTCGAGAGCGTAAAACAAAACTTATATTTTCAGGTGGTATAAAGGATTTTCTTGAAGGAATAGGCTTTATTGAGGCCTCACCGATAAGTGCCTTGTACGCACAAGCAAAAGATTTTCTTGTTCATGCAATGAATTCACAGGAAGAGTTAGATGAGTATGTTCAGTCCCAGATTGAAGGTATTCAACTTGTTCAACAGTTTTTTAAAACGAAAGGCGGAGATTAGTCGTGGCCGTAGAAATAACAGGTTTTAGCCGATTAAGTAAGGATGAGAAAATCAAGTTCCTCGATAACGAACACAAAGAGCGTTATGGTTTTTCAATCGAAAGCACACTGAAAAGTTTTTGGCATGGAGACGAAAAACAACAACAAGTGATTGATGAATTCAGCGAGAATACGATTTCAAACTTTGTTCTCCCTTTTGGAATTGTTCCCAATGTGATGATCAACGACCACGTTTATAATGTCCCCATGGCCATTGAAGAGAGTTCTGTTGTTGCTGCCTGTTCAAAGAGTGCTAAATTTTGGCTTGCCCGTGGTGGGATAAAAGCTGAAGTCGTTTCCACAAAGAAAGTGGGTCATGTTCATTTTTCATACTCAGGAAGTTCCGAAAAACTCTTTCAGTTTTTCGAGCAAAAAAAGAGTGATCTTCTCAAAATGATATCACCTCTTACAAAAAGTATGGAAAAGAGGGGTGGTGGAGTTCTTGATATTCACCTTAAGGATCAAACTAAAAAATTAGAAAATTATTATCAGATCGAAGCGGAGTTTGAGACCTGTGATGCTATGGGCGCCAATTTCATAAATTCCGTTCTTGAAAGCCTCGCTGAGAATTTTAAAATGATCGTTGTGAGTGATTTGATGAACTTTGATTCTAATCAGAGTTTAGATTTTGAAATTATCATGGCGATACTTTCAAATTACACTCCAGAATGTATTGCAAAAGTTGAAGTTTCCTGTCCTGTGGAAGATCTTGAAATTAAAAAATTGGGAATCAGTGGTAAAGAGTTTGCTGAAAAATTCTTAAGGGCCATCCAGATTGCGAGAGCTGATGTTTCAAGAGCTGTGACTCATAATAAAGGAATCTTTAACGGTATTGATGCTGTGGTTCTTTCCACTGGTAATGATTTTCGTGCTGTTGAGGCTTGTGGGCATGCTTATGCCTCTCGTGATGGAAGCTATAGAGGTCTTACTCTGTGTGAAATTGAAGATGGCCTTTTTAAGTTTAGACTTGAAATGCCACTTGCCATTGGGACAGTCGGAGGTCTAACAAATCTTCATCCTCTTTCAAGACTCGCGCTTGATTTACTTGAAAAGCCAAAAGCCGAAGATCTCATGAAAGTGATTCTTTCTGTAGGGCTTCTTCAAAACTTTGCAGCGGTTTCATCGCTGATAACAACAGGAATTCAAAAAGGTCATATGAAAATGCACCTTTTAAATATTCTGAGACATCTCGAGGCAAGCGAAAGAGAAGTTGAATTAACCAAAGATTATTTTGATGAAAAAGTAGTGAGTTTCAGTTCGGTTAAAGAATTTGTGAGTCGCTTAAGGGACAACCAATAGGAAATGATGACACGAAATTACGATGTAAAAGAATTAATTAAAAGTAATGATCAGAGAGTGAATTCCCACACAAGACATCAGAGCTTTAGAGGTAATGGAAAGTTTTTACTTTCGGGAGAATATCTCATCCTTGATGGAGCCAAAGGGTTGGCCCTACCAACGAAGCTTGGACAGAATCTCTCAGTTCGTTATAGTCAAAGCTTTGATCCCTGTTTGCGTTGGAGAAGTTATGATCACCAAGGCAAGCTTTGGTTTGATGCTTCTTTTGAGTTTACATTAGGTGTATTTGTTTTCAAAGCCCCAAATATTTTGTCGTATTCACTGTTTAGTAGTTCATTTTTAGTGTTACCAAGTAGAAAAATACTATCTCCATCTTCAGGGGATATTTTTGTTAAATGAGAGAGTTTATCTACAATTCCTATCGACGAAATAAGGAGA
>JBMYPC010000013.1:0-35150 GCA_049599895.1 Bacteriovoracaceae bacterium
AAAAAGCAACGCTGGGTATGTGGTTGTGCCTACGGAAGAGAATGAGATTCAGGAGAAGATACTGTCAGGGTACAGACAATCAGACGGAGTTATATCGGATTTAACTTTCACGGGTCTTGAAATAGGTAGGAAGTATAAAATATCAGGGCAGTTTGATCTACAAGTAAACGTAGCTACAGCGAGTAATCCTACGGCACTAGTAGAGCATCTAAATGGAGCTACTCAAATCGGACGTACTTTAATATCTACTTCTGGTAATGTAGATAATATATCTACACTAGGGTTCTCATATTCTTTTACAGCAACTGACTCTACTGTGACTTTCTCAGGAGGTAGTTTAACTTCGACTTCTAGAATTAGAGGGGATGGTACGAGAGAGATGACGTTCGTCCAACTCCAAAAACTACCCGATGAAAGCGGCCTAGTCACAGGAAAATTTGCGAAGGTGAGGACTTGTTATTTGACAACAAACTCGACAGCAACAACTTACGCTACAGATATACCGGCAACAACTTCATATAAAGATCGAAATACTTACGATCTTATTGGAGACTGTGGCTTCGCAAGTGTCGTGAGTAATAGGTTAAACTTAAACCAAGGTGGGAAATATAACTTCTCTATCCCTGTATCAGCTTATAGTGGTAGTGGCTGGCTTGACTTGAGGGTTAGAAATAATACTTCAGGCGTAAATCAAGACTTAAACACTGTCAGTTATTCCGCTGCTAGTCAGGCTTCACTTACTCCAGTGAATGTATCTATTGATATAAGTAACCCTAGTGAGTACACGTTCCAAACAAAGTCAGGAAATTCAACTGGGTTAGAGTTTATAGGTCGTATCACTATCCAACAAATCCTAGCGAGATAACATGACACTTGCACTGAGCGATTCAAAAAACCTTGAACATCATCAGTTGCCTAGCTCTAGGAAGTTTTTAGCTTGCTGGTTATTTCCTAGGGAGAGATGCGTCGGGGGTTGGGAAGTTTCGCAAGATCCAATTTTTACGAGAGTTTCAAAGCATTGGGTTAATAGGGTTCTTGAAGGGAAAGTTGAGCTTGTTAGAAAAGATTCGCTTCCGATTGTGGAAGGTGAGTTTTATTTTAACGAGCTGACTAAAGAACTTTCAGTTTATCCTAGCGAAGATCCAAGAAGTACTTTTTTAACTTTGGAATATAAGCTGTTTTTTTCTAATGCTCCATTATCGCTTCCACATGATTTAGATTCTGGTCGTGAAGTTCTCTATGAAGCTGTTTTAGATGATGCTAGTAAGTGGAAAGAATTTGTTGATAATGATACGGCTGTAGGAAAATTACAGGCTGGATCAGGAACGGTTAAATTTATCAACACTGATGGTTTTTGGGATGATGTTTTTGAAAAGTTGTGGTGGGATTCAATAGAAATAGAGTGTTACAATCTCGGGAATGATCTAGCAAATAAACGTGTTTTAACTCGTGGGATTTTGTCAGATAAGAAGTTCAATAAAGAATCAGTTTCTTTTACTGTGAAATCTTTTGTTGAAAAACTTCGATCTGATATTCAGCTTGGAAATTATTCATTATCAGATGGGAACATTCCACTATCTTTAGTTGGTAGAACTAAGCGCAGAATCTATGGGTATGTAGAAGGCTTAAAACCTGATTCCCTTGATCAAATCCAAGAAGGTATAGAACTAACTGGAACTTTTTCTGGTGTAGCTGGAAATCTAACGATAGACGTTTCTGGATCAACCGAACTTCTAGAAGAACTTTCACCTGAAGATTATATCTCTTATACAATTGACGATGAAGATTATGAATTAATTGTTGAAGATCTCACTGATTCACAAATCACAGTCACAGAAGAAATTGAGAAATCTTTTAATGGCCTGGTATTGACTGCTAGAATTAATAAGCCGTGGCAAAAATTGAATAGGCCGCATCTAGTCGCTAATCATGAATTAAAAGAATTTAAGTGTTTAATCACGCATCCAATTTCGTTTAATAGATTTCTAGTTGATGATCCAACAGATTTTGAAGCTGATGATATTATCTTTGTAAATGGTGAAAAAACTAAGATCCGATTAATCTCAGGAAATGAAATTGTACTAAAGACAAATCTAAATCAAGTTCCTTCAGTCGCTAATGAGGTCGTGAAGCTTCCAGTTCAAGAAGTTTATATTAGATCCTTAAAAGCAATTTACGAGCGTGACTATACTGTTTTAAACACTAACGGTGAAGCAAGGTTAGTTTTCAATGAAGATGCCGAATTAAATCTAGCACGTGCAACACAATTAACAGGTACTTCTTTAACTTTCACAAATAATTCAAGAAGCGTAACTGGAATAGATACAAAATTCACTGAAGAAATCAAAACAAGAGATTGGATTAAAGGCAAAAACGAAGCTGAATATTACGAAGTTTTAAAAGTTATTGATGATACAAATCTAACACTTAGAAAACTATATGCACAAGCAACAGTTTCAGACTATGCGCTAATTAAAAAACCTGAAGTAATTGCAGATGATACATTAATCACAGTTTCATGCTTTGGTAAAACATTCGATAATCTTTCAACTGGTAAATTTATCAAAACTGGTGCTGATGTTAATCTTGATCTAATGCTTGAAGCTGGTGTCTCTGAATCATCTATTGACCTAGAAGGCTTTGAATCAATGAATCTAGAAGCTGATTATCTTGTTTCAATGATGCTTCCAGAATCGCCACATGAAAACAAACCGCAAATCATGAAAGTAATGGACATGATAAACGCTTCTATTTTTGCATCAATTCATTACAACAAAGATTATCAGCTAACAATGACCACAGTTTCTTCAGATAGACCAACAGACATTTTAAGAATTGATGATTCCGATATAACTGGAACACCTTTGGTCGAGTCAACAGGTCGTGAAGTTCTTCAAAAAGTAATTGTGAACTATAGATTTTTTGATGCTGATAGATCAACAGGGGAATCAGGTTCAAAAGATTATGAAGTAGTTAATGAACACGTTTTTAATATTTCTTCAGTCGAGCGTGAAAAAACTTATAAGCTATATTTATACTCTAGGGAAGATGCTGAAATGATTGCTAGAAAACTTTCTTTTCTTCGTGAATCTCCAAATATAACAATCAAAGTTAGTGCAAAACAAATTTTTAATAAATCAATTATTGGTGATGTAGTTCAGTGTGATTTTAAAAAGAACTTTAACCGATTTGGATCAAACTCAAATTTATTCATCGGAAAGATAACATATTTAGAACGTGATGAATCCGACACAACTGCAAAAATTTCTGATCTATCAGGATGGTTTTCAAAAGTCGCAGTAATAGCAAATGATGAAGCTCTTGATTACGATCAAGCAAGTGACCATGAAAGATCTATTACTGGATATATTACAGATGAATACGAACTAATTAATAACTTACAAGAAACTCATAGAACTAATTTAATAGGATAGGTGAAAAAAATGGCATATTCTCCAATAGATGTATTACTTTTGAAAGCTGGTAAAGCAATCAAAGAAAGTATTCTCAATCAAATTAATGGAAATTTAGAAAATCATGAATCGAGAATTAATAATCTCTCTTCTGGTGGTGGGAAAGTTAATATTTTTAACAAAATAATTGATCTTGAAACAGGCCGTGTTGGAACTATTGCACATTCTCTTTTAACAGAAGCGCAGTATCTTGAAAGGCACGGTTCTAACTGGAATCTCATAAAGTCTCAAGACCTAACTGGAAAAGACTTAGCTGCTCTTTACGGTTCAACAACTGCACCAACATCACTTGGTAGAACATTGAGATCATACAACAATGGTAGTGGTGTAAACCCCGATAATACTACAATTGGTGGGATTCAGGATGATCAGATTGAGTCTCATAGTCATACTACGACTGTAAACTTAGTGAATGGTGGTAGCGATGGAAGGAATTTACTTAAGGGGTCAAATTACAATACTGTCGATACAGTTAAAGCGATGCCCAATACTGGGGCAGTTGGTGGAAATGAAACACGTGGGAAATCGTTAACGGTTAACACTTTTATCAAGGAGAATGATCTAGATTTTTCTACTATGGAAATAATGAGAGCATATTCAAATATGTCTATTGTTTCAGCAACAGTTTCAAATCTTGATGCTGGAACTAGCGGAACACTTTCTGTCGATCTTTTAAAGGGAAGCTCTCTTGCTTCAATGTCAACTGCCTTAAATGCTCCTATGACATTAGATTCAGCGGCTGGGGATAATGCCTTAAGTGCTGAAGCTGACTTTCTAGATAATCAACTAAGTCAAAATGAATTTATAAAGCTACATCTCAATTCCGTTCAAAAGCATCAGTCTAGGTTTTTTGTATCTGTTTACGCTGAAGCGATCTAATTCACCTTTTGAGACTCTAAGCGTATTTAGTACTTGTGTTAGATACGCTTATAGCATGGAAACAGAATATGCAAATTAGACCATTACTTGCTTCAATCATATTAACTTCAATCATTGGTGTCGGTTCGATGGTCTTTAGTGCATTTGTTTCTTCACCACCAACACGAGCTGAATTTGAATCTTTCAAGGTTCAGACTATAGAACGTGAAAAATCAACAAATAGAATCTTACTTGATCTCAAAAAAGGTCAATTTAAAATACTTGATAAAATGGAGAAGTTGAAATGAATGAAGAAACACAAGTAGAAGTACAAACTGAAGAAGTAGTTATTACTGTTGGTAAAGAAACTAAAGAAGTTGTTGATGCTCTTAACGAATTAGTTAAAGACATTAGAGCTAAAAAAGAAGTTTCGGTTATAGCTGTTGAAAATCTTCCGACTCTTTTAAAAGCAGTTGAAGGTGTTGATCAGTTAGCTAACGAAATGAAATCAGTTCACAGGGATGCAACTATCGCATATTCTGGAATGAAAATTTCAGAAGCTCTTTTAAGCTAATTTGATGGCATGGTTAAAACATATTCGAGAGATTCTTTTAATCATGCCCTTGATTCCCATTGCAGTTAAATCAATCAAACGAACTATAAATATAATCTGGAAAAAAGATGATAAATCTGATCGGTGAAATTATTCTTGAAGGCCTTAAGGCTTGGAACGAAGAAAGAAGAACTCGCTTTAAAGATAAGCACCAGGCCATTCTGAAAAGAATTGATAATGCTGTTAATGCTACAGGTGAAGATTATTATGATTCTGAAGTTGATCTTTCTGAAGAAGAACTTGAAACATTTATGAAATCATATCTTTCAGAAGTTAAATCAATCAATAAAGGTCAATAATGAAAAACCTTATCTTGCTTACATTTTTACTAGTATTAACTTGTTCTTGTTCCCATGCTGGAAAGTGGAAAGCTCAATCAATTCATCCTGATAAAATGACTTGGAGAATTTGCGACAAGCGATATGATAAGCCTGAGCTTCATCAAAAAGGTTTTTGCTACAAAGTAAAAGAAACTAAGAAGAGATTCTTCAAGAAGGATATTCATAGAGCAAAGCAACTTTTCTGTGCGTGGGGTGATGTTGCTTGCATGAGAGAATGGCGATTGCTTGAAAAAAAGTTAGTTCGAAAATAAGTAAAATCACGAGGCCACAATTTGTTGGCACAATTCTATGTAAAACTTCTTGTATCTGATTATAAGATAGGTGTCTAAGTATCTATATTTATAGTACATATCTACTATGTTTAAATTTCCCCTTTTATGCCTTTTGGAATAGGGTTAGACTGAGTGAAAAGGAGTCGTTATGAAATACTTAATAACTATGCTAATGCTTTTAAATCTTACAGCTTGTGAAGTTCCAGTTTTAAATGAAGATAGAAAAATGATATGGGTTAATCATGGTGCTGAAGATTTCCCTCATGTTTTAAAAGTTCCAACATCAATGCAAGCACAGTATGGAACAGCAATATCTAATGCAGTTTCAACATGGAATACTGAACTAGGAACAACGGCTTTTGAAGTTGAGTATCAAAATTCTGTAAATTGGGAAGATGATAGAATTGTTTTAAAAGAAGAAACTTTTAAAGATGGAAAGATATGTGGAACAGATAACTATAAAGTAGCTTACACAAATTTTCATGTAAAAACCGCAACAACTCACTCTATTGAAATTCAGCTTTTTTGCCTTACAAAAGACCTTGCGAATTATGACTTTGAAACTGTTATAGTTCGAGAACTTGGGAGATCACTTGGCTTAGGATTTATTAACTCACCTAATTCAGTTCTTCATAAAGAGATCAAAACAACTGATGTTAGAAAAACGCTAAGTAATGATGATCAAGATGAATTGTATCGAGTTTACTAAAGTATTTATTTAAAAATGTTAAGATATTAGTTTCAGAATAAAGAGTAGTATATATGTACTACTCTTTTTTTATTTGGCCGAACTGAAAAAATGCCAAAAATTTGAGCTTAGTCGAATATCTTGAAGAACTTTGAAGGCTTTACTTCGAGAACATTAAGAATTTTTAAAAGGGTTTCAATTGAGATTCCCGAACGCTCGGCTTCTATATTTCCAACAGTTCCAGCACTCATTCCAATTTCGTTAGATAGTTCTAGTTGACTCATACCTTTTTTCTCTCGTAAGAGAACGATATTAGAGGCTATGAGCTTGATTTGTTCTTGTTTGGTGTATTGGTTCACCAGTTCAGGGTAATTGTTAATATAAGGCTTTACACTCAGTCTCATTGAGTGAATTAAATCGGAATCTATGCCTATCAATTCAATAGTACATAAGTACCATCAATTAACTTACTCGATTCCAAATAGAAGAAAGTCAGCACTTACATCATGGATTAAACAAAGCTCTATAACTGAGTTAAGAAATTCGCTTCCTGTGAGTGTTTTACCTGATTCCCATTTATAGTAGTGAGCTTCAGAGAATGAATATTTTCTACAAAACTCAGACTTCTTCAGGCCTGTTTTTTTTCTAAGAAATATCAACCTTTCAGCAATCTTTTCTGGTGAATACATATTTAGATGGTAACTTTTGCCTAGTGAATCTATTAGGGAAGAAAAAAAATATTCTTTTTTTTGATCAAGAATGAAACTGAATTTGTTTAAAATTAAATATTCAGTATTTGTTTTTTGACGTTTAAAGGCAAAAATAAAATAGAAGTTGTTTCATTTTAGGGATTCGTGACCAATTATAAAGTAGTTAGCTTCTTATAGTAGATATGTACTATATCAATGCTTAAGGTTTCTTAAGAAAATTAACTATGGAAAATAGTTTAAAAATTTTTGAATCAATTCAAAGTAAATTATCGAAAGAAGAATTGGAAGTAATTGAATCAAAAGTTTCGGTTAATGCCCTTAAGGGATTCATCGGATCTAGTTCAAAGCATCTTACAACGGCAAAGAAGAGAGAAAAGAAAGCTCTTGAAAACTATCTGAAAAAAGATAAGAAAGAATCTATTCAATTAGAGCTTTTAAAATTTGATGATTAAGCTTTTTTCTTGTTGGCCTGGTAAACTTCATCTTCTTCATAAAGTGATTCAAGTGTTCCACTTATCGCGGCCTGAACAGCATCAAAATCAGAATCTTTGTGTTTGGCAATTTCCTGAAGGCCTTCTAGGATATGGGAAGGAATATCTTCAAGGTTGTTATCATTGACGATTTCACTAAGCTTCAACTGGTGTTCGGCCATTAGCTCTTTAATTGATTCAATTTTTGGAGAGGCTTCAGAAGCTTCTTGTTCATCATCTGAAAAATATGACAGGGGTTTATTGAGAATCTTAGAAACTTTTAAAAGATCCTCAAAGAAGATCTTGCTTGTTCCATTTTCCCACCTTTGAATAGTAGTAGATGAAACTCCAACAGATTCAGATAAAGACTCTCTTGTTAAGCCTGAATCCTTTCTTGCTTTATGAATTTTTGTACAAACTTGTATATTTTTCATATCTAAATGCCAGTATAAGCCGTTGAAAATATTTAAAAAGAGCAAGTTTGTACAAAACTTAGGTTGATTTTTACCCGAACTTGTACAAAAATGACTTTATGAGAACAAAAACTATAAACCAAACATTAATTAACGAGTGGGCAAGTCAAAGACCAAGACCAGTAAATGAACTGGCTTATAAGGTCGGTTGCTCTCAAACATTAGCAAGGCAAATCATAAATGGAAGTTATCCGAAAGATACGCATCCAAGATATGTTTATTGCCAAAAAATCGCTGATGTTATGGGTTACAAAGTTGAAGATCTTTTCGTCACTCAACTAAGTAAAGCAGCTTAGTAAATTATAAACGACAAACTAGTCGCTTAGATAACAGCAATTAATATTTATAGATACCTTCTTGAATTTTTTTCAATGGGGATTCGTGCATCAATTTTGAACAGGAATAGGAAGAAATGAAAAACGTGGAACTAAAAAAACAAACAAAAGACCAAAGTTTCAAAGACTTAGTTCAAGAAATCTTCGCTGTAGAACTAGATGTTCAGCTTTCTGGTGATCAAGTTAATCAGAAAATTCAAGAGATTTCAGAAGAGCTTACAACATTAATAATTGAAAAGTATGAAGATGAACTTATTCGCTGTGAATACTGTTGTCACAAATACTTAGAGATTCAAGATCATGATTTTGGAAAATGCGCTGAAGATCAAAAACTAGCGTCTTAATAGCTTGGTGATTCGTTCTTTTTATACCTATGCGGATCATCAAGCTTAAATAACTTAAAAATTTTGGAGTAGATATGAGTACGAAACAAGAAGAAAACATTTTAGAAGCGTTTAGTGAAGTAGCTGATGAGTCAGGTTATTTAAAGCTATCGAAAGTTTCAGGTGAATTTCATTATGACATTGATACTCATAAAGAAAGGCCCTTCATAGTTGAAGCAAAAGTTTGGTTAAAGTGGAATAATGTTTTCTTTACTCAGATTCCAGTAACTTCAAAAGTTGCTAAGAGAATAAAGAAAATCGCTTCAATGATTAAAAATAGAAAATCACAATTATATAAGTGTTTTGAAATAAAAAAAGAACTTAAGTGTCTAGCTCGTGTTCGTGAAACTGGTGAAGAAGGTATTTTTTCACTCGGATCAAGAATGTATATAGAAGCTTTAGAAGATGCTTACAAAAATAACAAATTACATGATCACTCAATGCGTGTTTCAACAGTAGCAACATTAAACAAGGTAACTCGTGTTCCTGTTATGGTGGAAAGAACAGTTGAAGAATATCGTTCGGATTTAAGCCTTCCACAAAATGATATTGATGTTCCTGATGAAATTATTGATTTATACATTTCAACAGTTGAAAAGCTTGCAAAAGGTCAAAGCTTGGAAGTTGAAAAAGTAAGAAAGCAGTTTGAAGCAGTTTGGGAAAAGCATCAAGAAGATTCGGATGGAGGGGAAGATCTATCTTCTATTTTTAATTCTAGCGAAGAACAAGTAAATGAATCCACTGGTGAAATCACGAATGAAGATGATTATGAATACGAAACAACAGAAGAAGTTGAATCAACTCTTGAGGAAGTACAGGAGAAATTTAAAGAATTAATTTCAAAAGCAAAACTTAAAATACCAGCGAAAGTGGAAAAGAAAATGGATGATAAAACATTCCTTCTGAAAGAAATTGAAAGACTTGAACAAAAGATAGGGGCTTAATCATGACTACTACACCAAAGAAAGTATTAATTAAGAAAACTCCAAACGATTTAAGCAAGCCGTTTACTGGTATTTATACTGACATGACAGATCAACAGTATTTTTCTGAAGAGATTTCTTCTTGGTGTGTTTCTCAATCAACTTTTAAAAAGATTTTTAGTCAGTCGATTCAATCAATATTAACAGAAGAGAAAAACAGAAAAATTTCTAAAGCTTTTGGGATTGGATCAGCTCTTCATTATTTGAACCTAGAGAATGTGAAAGTGTTCCTAGAAAATTGCTTTGTAAAAGAAGATGTATATCCAGTTATGACACAAAAAGATTACGTTGCTGAACATTATGAAGCGGTTGAATTTGAAGTTATTCCTTCTAAGGCTGATTTTGTAGCTGAAAAAGACTTGAGAGAACCAGCACCTTTTCCAAAGCAGTCTGAATTTGAAGGAACTAAAGAAGAGTGGCGATTAGCAAAAACTGAACACGATAAATTAAAAGAACAGTTCAAGAAGGCTAAGAAGGAAATTGAAGATTCTCACAAAGTTCTTAAAGCTAAAAACGATGAACTTAAAAAAGCAGATAAGGCCGCAAAAGATAAGGCTGTTTCAGAATGGAAGAAATTAAAAGAAGAAAATGATTTTGAGAAATCTGAAGCTGAAAGACTTTTAAACGAAGCTGAAGAAGCTGGGAAAATTATTCTTTCTGAAGATGACAAAGAGATCATTGATATGGTTTCAACGGTTTTTTATAATCATCCTAAGATTATGGATATTAAGAATAAATCAAAAGCTGAAGTTGTAGTAATAACTTATTTTGAAGAGTTCGATATTTACGTGAAAATAAAAATGGATCTCTATGATTTTGAAAGTGGGATCTTGACCGATTACAAAACAACTAATGAAATCGGAAATAATGAGTTTATTAAATCGTATAAGAAGTTTGAATATGACTTTCAATTAGCTCTTTATAGAGAAGTGGCGAGAAGGGAAGGGCTTGAAGTTAATCAAGTTAAAATTATTGCTTCATCTAAAAAAGTTGAAGAAGCTGCAATTTATAATATTTCAGAATCGTTAGTTTCATCAGGTGATTATAAATTTAAGAAAGCTCTTGAAGAGTATTCAAAAGAATTAAAAGAATTTACGAATGGTAAAACTCGATATGATGATGAACTTGATCTAGTTGATCCATGGAACCAAGAAGAAGATCTCGATTCAATCTTTGGAGATTCGAGTGCAAGTTAAATTGTTTATTGGCCTGGTATCGGTATTAACTATTTATGGTTTTTTGCAAGATGTGGTGATGTTATGAAAAATAAAACATTAGAAGAACTTCAAGAACTCTCTGAATCTTTAGAACACGATTTCAACTTTGATGGTTTAGATAAGTTTGAAAAGAAATCAAACAGAGAAGAAATGAAAAAGATAGGTGCTGAAATAGCTCGAAGATTTGAAGAAGAAGCTAGTGGTCAAGGCTACTTATCAGATGAAGGAACTTTTATTCGTCAATACATTGAAAATGATACTGGATACTACGTGGAAGTTTATCGTCACGATAACGGTGAAGAGTTTGAAATCGTTCAAGATAATGACGGTGGTGAAGAAATGAGGGATGTATGAGCAATGTAAATAAATCAATAGTTCCCCGTATTCGTGGCGCAGCTTTTCAGCATAAGGGAAGTATTTCATGGGGTTGGGAAATGATTATTACCTTTGGTGATATGAAAATTGATGATCCTGAAGCAATGGTAATCAACAATGGCGATCAGCAGTTTATTAATAAAAAGTCAGCAATTAAGGCAATGCAGAAACACGCTATTAAAGTTACCGATATAGTAGGTGAAGCCTTAGGTGAGAAAAACCTATCAGATAATGGATTTATTGACCTAAGGAAAGGTTTCAATAAAGTAACGAAAGAAGAATTTACAAATAATATTTAAACCTTCTAGCAAAAGCGAGAAGTCAAACCGCCCACTAGAACTTTAAAAATTAGATCGACACAAAACACTTAATGGTGGGCGGTTTTACAAAAAGGAGATTGTTATGCTTGCATTATCACCACAAGATGTAGATAGGATTCAAAATAGCAATAAAACTAAAGCGATTAGAGAAGAAAATGAAAGACTAAGGAAAGCTCTAGAGTTCTACGCAAATAAAGAGAACTGGCAAAATGAACCAGCACTTTCACCTGATAAATTTTTTCATACTTGCAGTGCTGAAGATGAAGAAGCTATTGGTAAAAAGTCTTATGGTGGTGCAGTAGCTCGAAAGGCTTTGGCAAATGACTAACCTTCAAAACCCCGACATTGAAAAAACAAAAGAAGAAATGTTCGTAGTTGCTTACTTGGATATGGTTCAGCAATTGAATAACGAAAAAGTAAAAGTTGCATTGAAGCAGCGAAAAATTGAACGACTTGAAGAAGATATTGAAAAGCTTCAAGAACATTACTTAAAGGTAAACAAAATAGAGATAGTGCAAAATGATAGTAACAATGGGCGATTAGCTCAATAATAACCGAGACTTATGACTAAGATGACGAATGGTTTACATTCAACTATTATGAACTCCTCATTCCTTTGGTCGGGAAAAGTAATTCAAGGAGTTTTTATGTCAGGTAAAGTCATGCCTGATTTGCGTAGTGCTGTATGTGAGCATTGCAAATCAGGAAAGTATGTTCAAAGTTATCAAGCTATTATCGATCACGATGCACCTATTTGTAATAAGTGTCACAAGCTACCAACTAAGTTAAAATTAAGAAAAGTTATTCCAGATATGTACGGAAAAGGTGTTGCGAAAGATTTTCGTTATGCTCTTGATGGTTCGAGGCTTGCCAATATTGCAGATGCTCTTACTTTGAAAAAGCAGCTTAATGAAGATTTGAAAAATAATACTTTTATGCCATCGAGGTACGGAAGTCAAAAAGAAAGAGACTCATTAAAGTTTGAAAATTTCTGCGAAATTTACTTAAAAGACTATGATCGAAGAAGTGAACTTCCAGTTGAACACGACGAATTTATCACACCAAGTGCTTTAGCGAGAAAGAAGGGATTAATAAAAAATCACCTTAAGCCGTACTTTGGAAAAATGTATCTAGAAAACATTAATTATTTTAATATTAAAGATTTTTACTCTACTTATAAAACTTCTCTTAGGTCTAGAGATCTAGCATTAGGTGAATTAAAAGTTATTTTAAAATTTGCTTGGCAAGAGAAAGGATTAATTAGTCAGATCCCAGCTTTTCCAAAACTAAAAAGATCGAAAAAGAAAGAGTCTGATGATATCCCAACGGCCGAGCAGCAAGCACTAATAATTAAAAATGTTTCAAATGAGAAATATCGATTCATGTTGATCGTGAACGCTTGTTTTGCTATGAGGCAATGTGAAGTGCGAGCTTTAAAAGTGAAAGACTTTGATTATGAAAATAGAGTCTTAACTATTCAGCGACATTTTTCAGATGGTGGTAAGGGAAAAAAGAATATTGAAATTGATGGTAGAAAATCGATCAAAAAATCTGAAGTCATGGGAACTCTTAAACATAAAATAGTTAACGAAGATATTCTTTGTAATCTGTTTTTCTATTGTATTGATAAAGAACCTGATGATTATATATTCGAAGGCCATATCTCGCCTTACGTGTCACATACGGCGCTAGCGGATGCATGGAAAAAGTCTTGCCTAGAGTTAATGGAAAATAAAAAGATAAAAGAAATACAAAAAAAATATAAATTATATGATGGTACTCGACATACAACATTAACAGACTTGGCTAGTCGAGTAACAAATTTGAATGAAATTAAACAAATCGGGGGTCATACTACGATTGTTACTTCCGAGAGATATATACATACAAGAGATGAAGATAACAATGTCTACAATCTTCTTAACGGAGAAAAGTTATCATGCTAAATCTGAATTTCTTTTGTGGTGTTAAAAACGCTTTGAATACATTTTCCGACCAAGTTAATTTAATTAAAGAAGCGTATTCTGGATCAAAGATGAAGGGAATATTGGCGCAGATTTCAAGCTTGAAGAAGTCTAAAATCTGCACCCAATCTGCACCTAATTCTTTGGTCGGGAAAAAAGGAGCAAGTTACTGTAATTAAAGGGAAATAATGGTGGTCGAGGCGGGACTTGAACCCATTGAGAGCGTTAGTAAAAACCTTTAATTTCGATAACTTAAAGCCACTGAGAAAAAGGCTGCACCTAAAGTACACCTAAGTATATATCTCTCGAAGTCACAAAAACAATCGCATATTAATCCCCTGAAAAAATACCTTTCGTCTTCCCAAAAAAGGAAATGACGCAAAGTTGTGGCCCTAGTTGACCAGTGCCATAAAAAACAGATGGTGTACCCTTAAAGGTACGCTTTTACAGGGTTCTCAAGGCTTCCAAATTGGTTAAGCACTAGGAGAACTATATTTAAAAAGAATGAACTATGTTTGAAGCGAATAGAAATTTAAAACACTACTTAGGAAATGAGTTATCGAACTTATATCGTAGTGAAGAAAATGAAACAATAGCTATTGAACTAATTACAGATCTATACAAATCAACAGAATCAAAAGCTTCAAAATATAATCAACTAAGAACTCTAACTGGTGGTGAAATAAATATCACTCTAGAAGCTCTTAAACTCCATTACTGGCAATACTCAAAAAGATTCAAGACTAATACAACATTTATTCATTCGAGAACTACACAAGAAGATATTTTATCGAGAACTATCAGCAAATACTTCAAAGGTGATTTTTATACTTCGTTTTGGATCGGAAATCATTGTGTTGATTTCTTCTTACCAGGCCATTCAATAATTATAGAAGTTAACGGTGGGATTCACTTTGATGAAATCAAGATGAAGAAAGACACTTACAAAACTAAGAAGCTCGTTAAAGAAATAGGATTAGGGCTTTGGACTGTAGAAAACAAAGATATCCATAAACTCAAGTACCAAATAACTGACTATGTAAAAGAGAACAAAAGAAACGACTCTAAAAAAATCAGAAGAATTTGGAGAGATATTTACATTCATACATTAGCCGCTCATTACACGCTAGATGAATTAAGTGAAATGTTTAATCACAACTTACGTTATCTAGCTTCTCAGTTGGGATATTTCGAGAAAGCAAAAAGGAAGGTTGTAGCGTGAAAAATAACTACATCAAATTCAGCTCTAGAAAGATCCAAGAAACAAGCTGGTTTAGCTCGTGTGAGTTGTGTGGTCGCTCTATCGAGTTAGGTCAAGAAATTGTTGATGGATGGAGAATTGAGCGTCATGGAGCTTATGCAGTCAAGTCTCTAGTTAGGCTTCATGCAAATTGTGTACATGGAAGAAAAGTAAGTAATGAAGAAGCAAGCAGCTTTTTCAAAAACATAAGTCAAGGAGTTGATAATGGGGCAGCCAAAAAAGGAAGAATTGGATCTTTATAGTCAGTATTTGTTTTCATCTGTACTTGGAAGATTGCTAGAGAAAAAAGGAATTAATTCAAAAACTGTTTGTGATGCTTGCGGAATTAATGAAAGCACTTTTTCTTACTGGCTTCAAGGTGTGAAAAGAGTGACTGATCTGAGGCGATTATCTCAACTCTCAGAGTTTTTTGGAGTTTCTGAACACTATCTGATTAATGGTGAGAAATCAGATCATGAAAAGGCTATTGAGAGGCTTAAAGAGCGTTTAGAAAAAGAAGAGCAAAAGAGAAAAGAAGCAGAAATGCAAGTTGAGATGTTTAAGTGTAGTGAAAAATTTGGAATGAATAAAACGATATTAGAAATTAACGACCCATATCGGTCAATTAACTAGAGAGAAGAAAGAGATGAAAAGTTTTTTTGAAGCAATTTTTAGGGGAGTGAAAAACTTCTTTAGTGGGAAAGATGAAAATTCAGATATTCCACAAAGGGAAACACCAGTTTATGAGGAAGATGAGATTTTAGCTGATCCGACAAATTTGCCTTTAAGTTTTGGAAGTTTTGGGGTTGATATTTCACATCATAAAGAAGTCGTGGATTTAAAAAAACTGGTTAATGTTGCCAGCTTTATTTATCTGAAAGCAACAGAAGGTAGAACTTTCGTTTCTTCGGCTTACACTAGAAGAGCTAAAGAATTGAAAGAGATTGGAAATACACCATGGGGTGCTTATCACTATTACAGAATTAGTTCAGATCCAATTACACAAGCGAAACACTTTTTAAAATTCATAGATATTGAAAGTGGGCTACCACCAGTTTTGGATATTGAGAAAAAAGGGAACGAGAATTTCAAAGCTTCAAAACACACAAAAGATCTTTTGATTTTCCTTAAGTACATTGAGGAAGAAACAGGATTGACACCAATTATTTATGGGGGGTTCTATTACTTGAGAGATGTTGTTAAGACTCCAAACTATCCTGAGTTTGAAAGATATCCGCTTTGGTTGCCATGGTATCAGACAACTTTCGAAAGAGTTAAATGCCCCATGCCTTGGAAGAAGATAAAAATCTGGCAGTATGCTGAAACAGGAAGAGTTAATGGAATACAGAAGCCTTGCGATGTTAACAGAGTAATGTCTTAGATTAAGAACGTGAATAAATTTGGCCCCTCTATTGGGTTATTAGCAATGGTGCTTAATAGAGGTAGGTTTTTATGAAAAAGGTTAATGAATTATGGCAACAGCTATTGAAAGCAATATCGAAGATCAGAATCAAAGTGAATTTAGTTGTAAATCTGAATTTAGCGGTAAATCAAAAGAACAAATTTGTGAACTCGGAACAAGGCACTTTGAAAGAAAAAGAAGAGAAGCTGTAAGAAGGAAAATGCGACCAGTTTCTTACGATGGGCAAATTCACGAATCAATAAGAAAGGTGGCTAGGCTAAAATGTTGCGCTGAAGGAACTGTTAAAAAAGCTATAGAGCGTGGTTACTTTCATGGTGAAGAAGGGAAGGTTGTGAAGTGGGCTTAATTTCTGAGTTTTTTAACTCAATAAAAGAATCAAGAAGAGAGGCTGATTTACGCAATGAGGTCTTAACTTTTACTGATGAAGTTAACATGATCCATTCTGATGCTTACTGGCAAAAATGTAAAGTATGCACGAATACAATGGTTAGCAGAGTACCTATTGTTAAAACATTTTGTGAAATATGTGAAAAGAGGAATTTATGACATTTAGATATGATTACAATCAGCACGATTACGCATTTGAAAATATTGAAAAGATGCAAAAGGTTAAAATTGAAACGATTCCTGATTATGAAGATAGTAAAGAAGTTAAACTTGAAAAGGTTTTTCAGGGTTTTGTTAATGAGCTTTATGAAAAAATAGATGATGAGGAAGCTTTTAGGGCTGGTGTGGTTGAGGAAGTACTTATTAAAAATATTAATAGATTCTTTAATAAAACACACACAGCAAAACTTACAGGGTTAAGTATTAGGACTGTTAGGAATAAATTGAACGAGTATGGATCAAGAAACTTACAATAGAGTCACAAGTTATTGCAAGGGGAAGCTTCATAGGGATCTTCAGGATAGACATCTTGAAGATCTTATTCAGTATGTTGCTATGAAGATCTGGGAAGCCTCACAAAAGGGAGCGCATCAAAAATGGGAATGGGCACTTGTTGACTACTTAAGGATCAATGGAGTTCATTCAACTAGAGGGAAACTTGGAGCTAAGACGATAGAGAAAAGTTATAGTATAGATGCACCAGGTATTAATGAGGATAGTGAAAATAGTGATTACTTATTAAACAAAGAAAGTATTGTAAGGTTTGAAGAAGAAGAGAAAAATAAGAATAGCGATGATTTATTTAAAGGTGTTATGGAAGAGTTTCTAGCACCAATAAATTTAAAAAGGGAAACATTAAAATGGGTACTGAGGTCATACAAGATAAAAAAGAAGTTAGTGTAAATTCAATGGATAGAAGATCGGATATAGAATATGTTCAAGATAACTTTAATATAAAAGGAACTGTTGAACACTTACATTCAATGATGAAAGAAGTTACTAAAGATGATTTTACAGCCAAAAATGTAAATGCTGCTTGTCACTGTATTCACCAGTTAAATGAAACTATCAATACTACCATTAAGGCTGCTCGGTTTCTCCGTGAATAAATATCATCGAAATGCTTACAAGTCTTTGACCGTAGAACAAATTACTATAATTGAAGCAAGTCTTACTTCCATGAAGCGAAGTGATATTGCTGAAGAGATAGGTGTTCCAGAAAGTAGATTAAAAAGAGCTGCATCCTTTATGGGTTGGAAGTTTTCTTACACTAAAGGATTTGCTGATAGCAAGTATGATCCTGAGGTGGTTAAAGAGGTTTGTAGGTTTTATGAAAAGAATGGTCGAAAGTTAACTGAAGAAAAATTCCATGAAGTAAATGTCAGGTCAATAGTTGAGAGATATAAGAACTTTTCACCACGTCAGTCGAGATGGTTGGATAGTGAAGTGTTAGAGGTTTTAAGAATGGCCTGTTTTATTCCATACGAGAAGCAAGCTGAGATATTGAACCGACCATTAGCAAATGCTGGATCAATAGTTTCGGTTTGGCAAAAAAAGTTAAAGTGCAAACCAGTTGAGGTGCATGGACTTCCTGACTATAAAATGAAGATGTTTATTAAGAAGAAATGCCCATTTGTAAAGCTTCCAAGTGTTACAAGTTCAAATAATACAAGTCTATCAAGGAAGCTATATTTATGGGTTGATATAGAAGAGCATTTATACGATGAGGTTCCAGACTTCTTTAAAATTGCAGTTAGGTCATTAGCATTATTCCAGAGGAAGTTGTTTAATGGAAATACTCACCTTGAAATAGAAAAAATGTTAAAAATGAGTATATCTTCAACATAGCCATTTCAAAAATGAACTAAAAAAGCACAATGCTATAAATCAGATGCTTGTGCTTGTTTAGTGGCTTATAGTGATTTTGCACTCAAGGGCTAGAATCCTTTGATCTTCATTTCAGCTTTTCTTTGGCTGGTTCTTGGGTGTTTTTAAAAGACTTATTCCTTAGGCCCGCCATAAGTTTTCGATATAGCTTACCTGACAAGGTAAAGTAATTGATTAATTCTGTCTCACAATAAGGACGTTCGTGCTTTTCTAGGAATAGGTTTCTACCTTTACTCGTAAAGCACATTTTTGATACCTTACAAGTACCACAATAAGCCACTTGACCATTCCACGGTTTATTCTTCGCCATTCGTTCTCCTTAATATCTATTTCGAAATCATTTCCGATAGAATCAACTATACAGATCAAGTGTGAATGAATTATGGGGATTTTATCTTGGTCAGCTTTTTTTACAATTTTTTGAATGAAAAACCTGACCAAGAAAGATTGACCAATTCACCTTTTAAAACCCCACAACATTTATTTTTGCAAATCTAATATCCTGTTATAAGCAGCGAATATTCCCTGTTGGGTTTAGTGCCTTGTTTTCATAGCGTGAAGGATTTCGTGCGTAATTCAAAGAGTTGGCACTTCTAAAAATGGATTTTGCTCTTTGAATACTCCTTGTGTGTGTCATGGATGGTGCACGTATGAAACGTAACGAGATCTAACCATCTATTAATTTTTACTATCGCTGCTTGGGATAGTGATGTTAAAGATTCTAATTACTAGTTACACGATTCTTCTTTCATTCTTTGTTGAACACTGGATTGGTGTTGTGGGCTTTCCATGTTACGAAGTTTCTACATTTGGAAGAGTTAGAAATGTAATCACTCAAAATTTACTTAGTCCTAAATATGACAAAGATGGTTATCAGTCATTGGGAATATATAACAGCAACGGTAAAAGAAAGTTTTTTCAAGTTCATCGGCTTGTAGCTTTTGCCTTTATTCCTAATCCAAATAATCTTCCTGAAGTTAATCATTTCGACTTTCAAAAAGATAACAATTTTTATCTGAATCTAGAATGGTCAACCAGACTCTTGAATATGCAACACTACTATAAATCCAAGCGTGACGACCAATACGGCCATGCGTCTAAAGTAGCTTAGAGATAGAGGTGTAACGCTTGGCAAAAGTGACTAAGAAAACCACAAAGAAGGCTGCTAAGAAAGCGACTAAGAAGGTCGTAGCGAAGGGTAGTAGGAAAATTGAGGTTAAACAGGTTATTGAGAAGCCTAAGAAGCAAAAAACTGGTGGTCGTAAGAAGGGAACAGCTAATAAAAAATCTTGTGTTCTTAATGAGGTTTTAGAGTCTCTGGAATATGATCCATTAGCAGAAATAATTAACACACTTCGAACACCAACTTATGATCCTGAAAAAATAGGTGATCAGTATAGCGCATACATTGAAACTCTTCCTGATGAATGTCTAAAAGCTTATGAGTACAAAAGTTTAAAAGAGTTCACTAAAGATGTGATGAATAATCAACTTTCACCAAAAGAGAAGATAGACGCAAATTTCAAACTTCTTAAATACATCTATCCAACGAAGAAAGCGATTGAAGTCAAAACGATTGATAAAACCGTTAAAACTTTTAACCTTGGTTATTCAAATGCACCGGCTGATTTAGATGAATCTTTTCTAGAGGATGAATCATGAGTGGTTCTACTCCAAATTTCTCTGAGTTCGATCCAAGTAAAGTAAAGTATCAAGCTTGGGTTATCGCTTTAGTTTGTCAGTTTTGGAACTATAAAAAGTGGGGGCTGCTTACAATATTATTAAGCGGATCATTTGGTTCGGCCAAAAGTATTATCATTGCTCATTTAGCTGTTTATCACTGTTTGAAATATCCAAAAGCTCTTTTCCTTCTTGGTCGTAGATCAATGCCCGATCTTAAGTCAACTATCTTTAAAAAAATCCTAGAACATATTGATGAAGAACTAATTGAAGGTGTTGATTATGTAGTTAATAAAACTTCAGCAACAATAACTTTTTCTAACGGTTCAATGATTGAATCAATTTCATGGGCCGATGGAAATTATTTTCGTGCAAGATCAAAAGAAGCTTCTAGTGGTGCGATTGAAGAGGCAACTGAAAGTGATGGTGATGCGTTTGAAGCGATTAAAGAATTTACAAACAGGCTTAATCGTTTATCTCATGTTCCCCAGGCCTTTTTGATTATGGCAACGAACCCCGATGATCCAAGGCATCCAGTTCATAAGGAATATATTGAAAAAGGTTTCAAGTTCCAAGATTGGTATAAGAACTATTTTTTAGAAAAAAAGATTAATCGTGTCGATGGTGAACCTTTTAAGATTGGTAAGAAGTTTTTAAATAGAATTGTTTTTTATTCAGTAACTTTCGATAATCCTTTCTTAGATAAAAATTACATTCAAGACGTTATGGCAACATATTCAAAACTTGAAATACAAAGATTTATCTACGGTAAGTGGATAGCGATTACTGGAAAGGGTGTTTATCATGCTTATGATCCAGCGAAGAATTATCTAAGCGAAACTGAATACGTTGTTAATCCAGCTTATCCTATCCATATCAGTCATGATTTTAATATTTCACGAAATAAGCCTATGTCAGCCTGTGCTCAACAATATATCAATGGTCAATGGCATACATTTAAAGAATGGGTTGTTCTATCACTGAGAACTGGTGAAATCATGGAAGAAATTGGTGCTTCTGGTGTACTTGATCATGGTTGCACGATTGTAATAAATGGTGATGGTTGTGGTGATCATAACGACACAAGAAACATACAAACAGATTATGACATTATAGAAAAGTTTTATGCTGATTATAGAGATCCACAAGGAAGAACTATTTCTTGGATCTTTGATGTTCCCCTTAAAAACCCACCAATCAAAGCAAGACATAATATAGCGAATGGAAAGCTATGCAATGCTCATGGTGAAATTAATTGGTTTATTTATAAAGGCTGCCCAAACTGTGACCAAGCAATGGCCCAAACAAGACTAAAAAAAGGTTCGAACTACATTGAAGATGATTCAGACTTCTTTCAGCACGTTGGAACAGCAATGACTTATTCATCATACTCAAAATATATAGAAGAACTTATAGAACAGGAAAATGAATCATGATTAATAATATGAATATTGAAAGCGTTAATATCTTAGAAGCTGGTGATGCTGCAATGGTAGTAAAACTTATAACTTCTCCTGAGAATATACAGAGAAAGAAAAACGCTATTACAGCTTCAGCAATTTCTTCTGGTGGTATGAAGCCGCACTTAATGGATTTAGTAAAAAAGAAGTATGGTGATTTTGCTAATAAGTATAGATTAGTTGATGCTTCACTGGCTAAGAAGATCAAGCACAAAAAAGCTAAAGCATATTCTGAAGATGCTAATCGAGAAATAAAAGGTGAAGGGCTAGAAGAAGCTTCAATCAGGTATAAAGAAATTTGTGATGAATCAGATATTCATGAATCAATGGAACTGTTTGATGAATTTGTAAATGATCACGGTTACGCGGCCTTCTGGGTTACTTTGATTGAAAGTTTAGATGAAGGTGATGATGAATATTATTACGGCTTTAATCCTTTGGAACCTTGGGAATATGATCTTCTAGGTGATGTTAATACAGGAAAGCAAAAAGTTTTTGTTATCACTCATAGAGTAAAGGTGGGCGATAAGGAAGTCGATGAATTTTCGATGTGGACTAATGAGCATTTTGTTAAATGGAGAAAGATTGAAGATAAAATGATTCAAGTTCCAATTGAGTCAAATCCAAACAATGTAAATCCTATTGAAATGTTACCTGTTGCTTATTATGCAAAAGGAAGAAAAGTTGGTTATCCAATAGAAAACAACATTGCTCAACAGTCTCTTGAGTGGGCATTGGGAATGACTGAACTTAAGACTTCAGCAAAAGATCAAGGTAAATCAACACTTGTAATTGAACATGATTCAACTACAAAAATTGGTGATGTGAAACTGGATCTTAAATCTTATATTGATTTAGAGCAAAAGCCTGATGATGGTCGAACAGGAAAGAAAACAAAAGATTCAAAAGCATATTTCCTAACTCCTAATCCAAAGTTAGTTGAGCATAGAGATATTTTAATAAATGAAGCGATTGAAATTCTTGATGATCACGGTATTACGACAAAATCTAAAATGGAAGGTTCTCAAAATGTTGAAAGTGCTATTTCAAAAATTGTTGATAGTGCTGATGTTCAACATATCATAGCTAAGAATCAAAACATCTACGCTAAGAAGATTGAACCAATGATTTTTAATATCGTTAAAAAATACGAGCTAATCAAAGAACATAAAGAATTTCAAGATGCTAAACTTTCTGTTCATTTTAGTAAACCAAGGGTTCTAATGTCAGATAAGGAATCATTGGAAATTATTAAACTTAGAGCTGATCTAGGGCTTGATCTTCCATGGCAAAAACATCAATTAATGAATCCAAATCTTTCCGATGAAGAAGCACAAAAGCATGAAGAAGAAATTCAAAAGGCCTTAAAAGAAAAGGAACCAGTAAAAGAAGATGAACCTGAAAAAGAAGTAATGTAATGCCTGAAAAAAAAGACGGTGTACTTTTACAAAAAGAACTTAGATTAAACCTTGATAGAATCCCTTATTCTAAGCGTGATGCTGTTGTGAAAAGCGTTGGTGAATACATCGTTAAAGAAACAACCAAGTACGTTAGAAGAGGTTTTTCACCAGTTAAAGGCCATGGAAATTTTCCTATACTTAATAAAGATTATGCTGAAGATGAAAAGGGTGGTGATAGAACTCCAAACCTTTCACTAGAAGGCGATATGCTTCACGAGTATAATTTTAACAATGTGGGGAAATATCTCAGGATTGGTTATTTTCATGGGCCTGAATCAAATCAAGCCGATGGTCACAATCAGCTAACTAAAAAAGCTAAGTCATGGGCTAGAAAAAGTGGTATGCCTTTAAGAAGGTGGATTCCAGATGAAAACGAAGAATATACCGATGAGATAATGAAAGGTGTAAACAGGCTACTAGATAAACATCGTGAAGATGCTCATTTGAAAATCGAAACAGGTGAAGTTGAACAAAGAATCATTAGGGATGTAGATGATAGACGAAAAAACGAATCTGTTTCTATAGATGATTTATTTTCTGATGATAATATCGCGGCCCTAATCTTTGATGAACTAGATAGGAGTACGTTTTAATGGGAAGTAATGTAAAACTAAAAGTTAATCTTCCAAACTATCACCACATGATTACTGAAGTAAGGAATGAATTTTCAAAAACTGCACCTGAAAAAATAAGGATTGCTTATCTATCAGATCTTAATGCTGGGGTTTCACCAGTGAAGGGGAAAGGGAAGTTTAAAACTTATTCAAGCTCATATAGAAATCAAATATCAAAAATGAAAGGCAAAAGAACTGGTGTTGTTGATTTCTATTCAACTGGTCAATTTTATAGGTCATTCATGGTTAAAGCTAAAAATAATATAGGTTCAAGCCTGAAACTGATTTTTGAATTTGCTGAATACACAACTAAAAATGGTAAGAAGATAAGTTTAGCAAAGATTCATAATGAACTTGGGGCTGGAAAGAAAAAAATAATAAGAAGGCTTCTTCCAAAGAAAAAAGAAAAGTTTAGTGATGATATTATGGAAGTAGTTGAAGATGAACTGAAAGATGCAGTTACTAAAATAGTCGCAAAATATAATTCTAAGGGATCAGCTTAAGCAATTCACCTTTTAAAACCCTTAGTCAGTTATTAGTTTTTATCTCGTAATCTATTTATAACGAAACAAAACTAATCTGATTTTAAGGGTGTTCAATGAATTTCAATTTTTTATTAGCAATTTTAAGTTTAAATATTTTTTCACTTGGAAAATCACTAGCGTTTTATGCTGGTGATAAAGATGGTGGTGGTTCTAAAGATGGTGGTGGTAACTCTGAAGGCGAAGGCAAGAAAGAGGAATCTAGCGAAGGCGAAAAACCAACGTACGAAGAACTTCTTGCAATGACTAAAAAACTAGAAGGTTCTAATAAAAGGATTTTGGAAGAGTCGAATAGTCATAAGTCAAAATATCAAGCTCTAAAGCAAGAAAAGATTGATGCTGAAGAAAAAGATATGCAAGAAAAAGGTAAGTATAAAGAGTTATACGAAAAAGCAGAGGCCGAAAAGAAAGCACTTCAGGAAGATTATGAATCTTTTAAAGGTGGTGTTTCTAAGGCCAATGTAAAAGTAAAACTCAAAAAACAAATTAAAAACCTTACTACAATAAGTGATGAAGATTTAGGACTACTAAGCGAAGGCAAAGCGTTCGAATCATTACTAACTAAGAACTTAGATAGTAGTGAATTAACAGGTGTTGAAGCGGCCATTGCATCATGGAAGAAAACAAATTCAAGAATGTTTCCTGAGAAAAAAGTCGTAACAACTGAAAGCCGTAGAACCAATACTACAGGCAACAAAAGCACTTCTGAAATGACTCGTGAAGAGAAATATGAAGCGTTTAAGAACAGAAAAAAAGACTAATCATTTAAACAAGAGGTTAAAATGCCAATTTCAGCACAATCAAAAGCAATATTAGGTGAAGAAGATTTAGTAGTTGAAGAAACTCTAAGACAACTTCGTCACGATGTTTTACCAGTTCTTTCTTTTGGGATTGACTTAACATCAAAAGCGACAAAAGGGAAAATGTCTTTAAATATCCCAAATACTTCTGGGTACTCTATTACTGATAGACCAACACCGGCTAACCCTTCTAATCCAACTGTGGCATCTCCTGAACGTGGTGTTGATAAGTTGGTTCGTGGAAAAGCGAAAACGGTTCAAGATTGGATCTCAGATGAAGATGAAGAAGAAGTAATCGAAGATGCAATGGATACTTTCTATTTCGAATCTTCAGAAGATATCGTTGAATACATTCAGCAAAAAACTTTTGATGTACTTGCTGCGGCTGGTGCAATCATTCCTTCAACGGCTGGTGGTGCTGATACTCCAAACCCGAACAGATTTCAACTTGCTGGGGCTGGTAACGCTTTAATCACTTACGATCAAATTGTAGATAAGCATAAAGAAATGACAGACGACAAAGTAAAAAAAGCTGGTCGTGTAATTTTCGCTTCAACAACTCAGTATGCAGCTATGAAAAAAATGGCTGAATTTAGAGATGCTGATAAAACAGGGCTTCAAGTTTCTGTAGCGATTTCAGGTCAAATCGGAATGGTTGACGGTGCAATGGTCATTGAAGTTCCATTCTTAGCGGCTGATCAAATCATCTTTTGTGGTGCTAAGTCTTTTGCGGCTGCTTTCTGGAAGCAAGTTGTAAGAGAACACCAAAGATATTCTGATAAGAAAGCTTATCACTGTTCTCAAGATTTCAACTATGAAGTTGCTGCACTTAGAGATGGTGGGCTTATCTATCTTGGTAACTCAGCGGCTTAATCAAGTCTAATTATTCGGGGTGTGTAAAAGCATCCCGATTTTACTTCTCTTGGGGGAATTATGATTAAAACAATTAAAGCAAAATCTAAAAGCCTTCTTATGGCAAAAATTGAAGAATTAAAAGAAACTCACACTGTGAAAATTATTAAAAAGCACGGTCAAACAGAAGTAGTTAACGAGAACACAAAAGAAACTGCTCCGACTAAACTTGGAAAAGAAGGTTTATTTGAACACGGCTGGAATATCTGCGCTGTTGTTGAAGTTGAAGATCTTAAAACTAAAAAAACAAAAAAAGTAGAAGCTTAATATGAAAAAAGGCTTTTCGGTACTACATTTTAATGGAACAACTTATCAAGATAACAGTCTAGCGGCTGGTGATTTTGGTGGTGTTTCTTTTGATTCAACTTTGTTAATAGCAAGTGAATTGCTTGTGGGATTGTATAAGCCTTTTAGATTCTTTTACGTGGAAATAAAAACACCGCATACAGTTAACGCAAATATATCTTTTGAGTATTTCGATAGTGAATCAAACGATTGGAAAGAATTAAGTGTCTTGGATGAAACGCTTGGTTTAACTCAGTCGGGATTTGTTCAATTAGTTAACCTTCCTGAAAGTTGGATAAATAACGAAGTTGATTCACTTTCAAAATACTGGATAAGAATAAAAACTGATACTGACTTGGATTTGTTAGAAGTTCAAGGCCTGGGGATTGTTTTTTCAAATGATGCTGATCTTATTGAAGAAAAATCTGACATTGTTACAGATGATAATCGTGGAAAATCTTGGATCTTAAAGCATCAAGCAGCAAGAAAAGACATTGTTAGAATTGTTAGATCTTGGTCAAACAAAAAAACAGAAGATGAAATCAAGTTTGAAGATATAAATGAATATGATCTAAGGCTTGATCAAGTTAGAAATGCTTCTAAGTATTTAACTCTTTCTAAAATTTATAAGAATGATCTTTCAGGATCTAATGAAGATTCTTATTTTCATTCAGCAATAGGTTTTCAAAAGAACTCCAATGAATCATTAAGACAAGATCTTATTTCAATTGACTTAAACGATGATGGAATTGAAGATGCTAATGAAGATTCTCCTGTAGTCATTTCATCAGGTAAAATCTTATGAGCGATATGACTCTTCAAATATCTGATCAGTTAAGAGCTACATTGGCCTTAAGGCTTCCTGATTATATTCAGCTTAAAAATGAAACTGAAATTGATAAAAATTCTGATAAGACTCTTGACAAGGGTTTCGCTGTTGAAGCTGGAAATATCGGGGCTGCTCCTACTCATAATGGAAGCCTGACATTTATTCAAAGTTTTACTTTCACACTTACACAAAAGTTTAATGGCACTGAAAACGTAGAAGCAATTAAGGCTGATCTTTTTGAAGCGGCCATTGAACAACTTAAATATTTTACAAATACAAAAATTGCTGGTCTTAGTGGTATTCGTTCAGTGGAACAGCTTCAAGCAATGGAATCTGTATTCATCAAAGAAAGCGTAATAGCAGTAAGAACAACTCTTCCAGTAATATTTTCTACGAGGTTTTAAATGGTTAATTTAGTAATTAAGAATGAATCAAGTGTTTCAGTTTCTCAGGAAGCGACCTATGGAACTTATGTTGCACCTGTTGATGGTACTTCATATCTAGAAGTCGGTGATTCAATTAACGTGCCTAGTTCGGGAAGAGAAGCAATCGAATCTAATAACTTAACTTCTACAGTTGAGGGAACAGCTTCAAGACTTGGAAAGGCTTCAGTTTCAGGTGAAATTCCAATGGATCTAAAAGCTGGTTCTAATGAAGGTGATGTAGCTCCTTGTGATGTACTTCTAAATTCTGCGATGGGTGGTAGAACTCAGTTTACAACTGAAGTAACAACAAAAACTGGTCATACTGTTTCTCAATTAGAAATTGAAGATGCTGATATTTCAAAATTTACTGTTAATCATCCAATACTAGTTAAAGAAGCTGGTAACTTTCAAATCAGAATTGTTACTGCGATTGACTCAACAGGTGGTGCAGCTAACATTACAATCTTTCCTGATCTTGAAGCGATTCCAGCGGATAACGTAGTAATTGGAAAATCTACAGTTTACTTTCTTGATTCAAAACTAGCTAAGTCATTCTCTCAAGAGTTTAACTTAGGTGGAAAACTTAAACATGAATTTGCTGGACTACAAGCTTCATCATTTTCAATTGCTGATTGGACTACAGGAACAACACCAAAGATTAATTTTAATTTTGAAGGTGCAGAAATAGCGACTCCAACTGTTGCAGCTCCAAGTTATTCACCAGTATTTCCAACTTCAGAAGTTCCAACAATCCTAAGAGCACAAGCATGGATTAATGATAAGTCAGTTCATTATAACGAATTATCTTTAGGCCTGGAGTCAAACTTAGGTGAAGCACCTTCAGCAGCTAAAAAATCTGGTGTACTTAAAAAATCAATTGTTAAGCAGCTTGTAAGTGGAAAGATCAATCCTTATATGGATGGTGATAATACTGATATGTTTGAAATGTATAACCTTAACGAAGATTTCTCTTTGTTCTCATACACTTTCAATCCGACTGCGACTGAAGGTGAATTTAAAGAAGCTGTTGTTCTTTGGATTCCACAGGCGAAAATGACTGAAAATCCAGCCGAAGAAGTAAATGGAAATATGACTGATGGTGTAGTTTTTAAAGCTCATAGAGATCTTGGAAATGACACAGTATTTTTAGGATTCATGTAATGGCCAAGATTTTACGTCTGACAGATACAATCAAACTTGGGGTGGAAGAAGTAACTTTTCACCTCAGGCCATTATCGAAAGAACAGAAAGAAGAAATATCTAACTGTATAACGATGGTGGAAGGTGAACCAAGTATTGACGTTGCTAAAAGTAACTCTCTTTATTTAAAATTTGCCTTGAAAGATATTGAAGGTGTGGAAGGCTTTGACGGTGAACCTTATGTTCTTACTAAAAATGAACAAGGTCTATTAACTGATGAATGTATTGAAGAAGTTCTTCAGCTTAATCATCGTGAAAAGTTAGTAATGGCCGCATACCAAATGTTAGAAACAATTCCTGATGAGTTTATTCATTCGGTAACTGGTGAACCTCTAGGGGTTTCGGTGGGCGTGAACGAGGGCCTGATCAGAGAGAATTAATCGACCTTATGACTCTTATTAAGTTTCATATAGGAAAGATTTCAGGTGTTACACCTTTTGAACAGGCCCACATAATCGCAACAATTTTAGCGCATAAGTTTGGTGAAAGATTTAACTGTTCTCTTTGTAAAAAGAAATATTCTAAGTCTGAACAGATTTGGGAAATACAGAAGAAAAGAAAAGGCTGCGTTATACCTCTAGAAAATGGTGAATTAGTGAACTCAGGTGGGCTTCAATTCGAGTTTAAAAAATGCGCTGGTAACTTCTACAGCTTTGGAGTTCAGCATCTAGTTGATCTCTATCATAAATATCAGAAAAACATTTTTGCGTATGAAGGCACTTATCTAGAACAGCCAGCTAAATATATTGAACTCATGGAATATATCGGGAAAGAATTAGGTGAAGGTCAATAATGAGTAATATAGCAATTGAATTAACTATTGAAGAAAAGCAAGCTCTAAAGGCACTTACTTCATTACAGAAAAAAACTAAAGAATATGAAACTGTTTCAACTAAGTCTTTTAAGAAGTCTAGTTTGGCTTTTGATGTTTTCGCTGGAACTCTAGTTTCAAATTTAGCGATTAATGGCCTTAGTGCAATAGCTGATAAAACTCGTGAAGCTTACGAGGAAATGAAAGAGTTTAATAAACGCTTAATCGAGATTGAAACGATTATGCCAAAAGGTCAAAAGGTAACTAAAGAACTTAAAAATGAGCTTCTTCAATTATCTTCCACTTTCGCAGTTGGCCCACAAAAACAAGCACAAGCTTACTACCAGATTATATCTTCAGGAACTACAGACACAGCAAAAGCGACTGAACTCTTAACGGCTGCAAATACTGTAGCTCTAGGTGGGATTGCTGATCTTGGTGGTTCAATTAATGTCTTAACTGATATTATGAATATTTATGGTCATGAAAATATCACAGCAAATGAAGCCGCTGATGCACTTTTTCAAACCGTAAAACTTGGTAAGACTGACATTTCACAATTATCCGCTAACATGGCACAAGTTTTACCATCGGCCAATGAATTAGGAATTAGTTTAGATGTTGTTGGGGCTTCACTTGCAACAATGACAGCTCAAGGTTTAACGACTTCAGAAAGAACAACACAATTAAGTGCGCTTTTAAATGGTGTCGCTAAAAATGGAACTCTACTTGGAAAGTCTCTAGACGGTGCAGCTCTTAGAACGAAAGGGCTTTCACAATGGCTTCAAGACCTAAAAGCTAAAACAGGTGGTTCAAGTGCTGAACTGTTTAAGCTCTTTGGAAGAACTGAAGCTGTAAAGGCCGTATTAGCTCTTACCGCTAAAGATATGAAGTCGCTTAATGGCAACATTGAAAAGTATGAAGAGAAGGCTGGGGCCGCTGGAAAAGCTTCTGATTTAATGAAAAAATCATTAGACTTTCAAACAAAACAAGCTGAACAAAATATAAAAAATCTTATTACAGCGTTATCAGGTGAAGCCGGATTAGAAGCGGCTTTAGTTGGATCTCTAGAATTATTTAATAAGCTCTTTGAAGTTATAGAAAAAGCTGGATCTGATGAATTAAAAGCAACAAATAAAATTAAACAACTAACGGCTTCAATCAATAATTATAAATTTGCAATAGAACAGGCTAAGAAGTCTGGAAGAAGTGAAGTTTTAATTAATCAACTGAAAGAAAAGATCGCTCTAGAGCAAAAAGAATTAGAGATCATTCAAGCTAAGAAAGTTGAAGAAGATAAAAAGAAAGAAGAAAAAAATGATAAAGGTGGTGGGCTTGATCCTAGAGTCGAACAAGAATTAAGAGTTCAAGAAGAGTTAGCTTTAATAAAAGAAGAAGCTGCGATTAAGCGTCAAGAGCTGGAGATCTTAGAAAGAGAAGCAAAAGGTGAACAAACTGAAGCTGATCTCGTAGCGTTAAGAGAACTTGAAAATAGAAAAATTGAAATTGAGGCAGAGACTAAAATTAGAAAAACTGAATCAATAAAAGACTCTAATCAAAAAGAGATTGAATTAGAGAAAATTAAAGAACTTAAAAAGCACAAACTTGTTGAAGCGCAAAGAAAAGCCGAAATAAAGGCACTTAAAAACTTTACTAAAGTAAAAAATCAAGTTGAAGATTCGCACTATAAAGCGAAAATGGGTTTAGCTCAAGCTTCTGGTGATGCCATTATAGCTTTAACGGGTGATAATCAATTAGCAGCACTAGCGTTACAAAAGGCTTTTGCAGTTAAGGAAGTATTTATTCAGGCATCTAAAGCAAGGATTGCCGCAGAAGCCGCAGCCGCAGCCGTTGCAGCAGCATCGGGGCCAGCAGCTCCAGCGACTTTTGCAGCAACTAAAACGGCAATGTTTGCAGATATTGAAGCAACCAAGTATATGTCTCTTGGTATGATTGCTGCACAATCTGTTGCTTCAATAGCTCGCTTTGAAACTGGTGGTGTAATTGGTGATGGGAACACTTCAGGTGATACAACTTTAGTAAGAGCGAATAAAAAAGAACGTGTTTTAACTGATGAACAAAATCAAGGTTTTGAAAAGTTAGTTGATCATGCTGTTAATGGAAGCGGTGGGAATCTTGACATAGCACTTCTGATTGATGCCATTAACTCAAGACCAGTAATCGTTCAAATAGACGGTCAAGAAATTGCAAGAAGTGTTCAAAATCAAATCTTAGACGGTATGGAGTTATAAGTGGAAGAATTTGAAAATATACTGATGTTTACAGATAACTTAGTTATTAAGCCTGAAACGAAAATTACTTCTGATCATATAGATGCGTTTTATCCTAGTGTGAACCTGAAGCATCCCCACAGTTCGAAAGTTTTTAGATCCCCTGAAGGTGAAGCAAGTTCAGCCGTTGAATTCGATTTTATCTACGCAAGAAATGTTTCTTCAATTCTGGTTAAGGGTTCAATTTGGAACGGTCTTGGTTTTTCTGGATCACTCACGATTAAAGCAAGTAATAATAACACCGATTGGGAAAATCCATTATTCACAACTACATTAACACCTAATCATCAATTCGGATTTGGGGCTTCAATCTTTCCAGTTAAATCTTATCGCTATTGGAGAATTGAAGGATCTGGTTCAACTTATTTTGAATTAGGAAATATCTTTATAGGTGATAAGGTTTATTTTGAAGATGTGAATTTTAACCTTGGCTGGAATAAATCGATAAAAGATCTTTCTAAGACAAAGAAGAATGATTACGGTCAAACATTTAGCGATAAAAGAAATAAGATTGCACAATATTCAGGGAAGTTTGATCTTTTAAATATTTCCGATGCTGAAAAACTAGAAGATGTTTTTGCTGAACTTGGAACAACTGAACCTTTTTGGATGATACTGAATCACACTAACGTAATCCAAACTGACTTTGAAAGACATTCTGGACAGTTTAAGCTTAGGTCAATCCCGAAAAAAACCAATAATCATTTTCAATTTTACTCAATGCCTATTTCACTGGATGAAAATGTCTAAGATAATTTGTAAAAAATTAAAAACTGATCCAATTATTCAGCCGATTTCTTTAGTCAAAAGATCGAACGTGAAAGTAATTCGGATTCACCTTTTGAAATGTTTAAACCCTTCAGGAGTTTTATCGCTTAAAGTTAAGCATGATGGGATTGTTCTCAGTAGTGCTACTTTAACCAGCTTAGAAATAGAAGAAAAGTCTGATGTAATAACAGAGCTTAACTATTCTAAAGGTTTCATTAGTTTTGAATTTCCTGAAGTTCTTTCACTTAATAAAGGTGATTATGAATTAGAACTTTCTGCTTCAGGATATACTTACCAGGCCACAAAATATTTTGCTTGGATTTCTGACTTCGAGAACATCAAAAACAATATTGAAGCTAATTTGAATTTTAAACAGCTTCCATTTTCTTTTGAGGTTTTCAGCTATGAACAAGGAAGTATTAAATTTTGACGATTCAATAATCTCTGAAACTCTTCCTTCTGAAGATGTGCTTTTGGAGGGAAGAGTCGAAAATCTAGAAATAGAAAATTCCAATCAACAAACTTCCATAAATTCAAACACAAGCTTAATAGATACAAATAAAAATCTTCAAGATGATATACAGAATGAGCTAACTGAACATAAAGAAGCCTATGCTGATGATTTTGTTTCAGACTCAATTGCAAATATTCAACTTATGCCAAGAAAGGCCGGTAGAAGATATTATGCGACCGATGAAAAATTATTTTATGGTGATGATGGAGTTGATGTCATTAGTGTCGGCGGTGGTGCAGGGCTTGGAACAGTTAACGAGCAAGATACAGTTACGCTTTCCTTACCTGATGATGGTGGTTTGCATAAAATCAGACTTGCACCTGTAGCGTCACAAACTCTTTCAACTACACCTTTTGGATCTGATGACTCAAGCTTTTTAGATGGGATGCTTGTTACTTTAATCGGTACTAGCGACACAAATACAACAACAATAGAGCATAATGACATCGATTACGGTTGTATTCTCAACGGTAACATCACGCTTTCAAAATTTGCAATTATAACACTTGCTTACGATTTAACCTTTAAAAGATTCATTGAGGTATCACGAAATGTTTAAATTTAAAAACTTATTTATTTTTACAATTATTTTTTCAGTGTTTGCCTTTGGGCCTAATACAAAAAAAGCGATTGATATTATTAACTCAACACTTTCGACAAGCTTTGAAATATCAGGGGTCGAGAAAGGTTTGTTTAATGGTGTTTGGAACTACTTAGACTCTGACAACACGATGAAGGAAGCCGGTGCAAAATACGGTACGTCTTTCACTTATAAAGGTTTCTCGGAATACAATAGTGCAAGTGTTTGGGAAAATGGTAACGATACAACTTTTGGAAGTGGTACAGGCGGTGCAGCGGTCACAAAAGTAACGACAGGTGAGACTTTCGGGCAAAGCTCGGCTTATCTTGTTTCGGGTGCTGTACTTAATGACTGGGTTTCTATCTCTTTCAATGCAAGCGGTGTTGATGAACTTAACGAAATTTCTTTTAAATATTCAGTAGCGACTACTGGTCACTGGGAAATGCGAGTTACTTGTGATGCACCTATTATAGATGCAAGTAATGACGATGCGACTTTATGGAGTGATAGAAATAAAGGAAGGGCTACTTATACAAACGTAGCAAGCAATACAATTTGTATCATGGGCTTTCAGTGCGTAAGCGCAGTTTGTGATGATATTCGATTTAATAATATGTCTGTTTCTTCGCAAGTTGATTCAAGGGTTAATTTGATTGAGCAGGAAGGGACTATTTTCGATTTCAAAGCAGGGTTTGGGTCAGTTAATACTTTAGTTCCGTATTTCACTAACGTAAGAAGCGACACATCAGGTAATATATATAAGTATGTAAATAACTCCACAGATGGTTTGGTTTTTACAGCGTTAAGAGATGCTGTAATTACTATGACTTTTACATCAAAAGGGTCAAATGCGCTTTCTAGATATGCAACCATTACAAAAAACCTACCCTTTCCTATTACTGCTCCAGGGTCTTCTTATCGAAACACGGATAACATAATTGTAAACGATTACATTTATGACGGAGCAGGGGCAGTTACTCCTACAGCGTCCGCATCTTTTGAGATAAAGGCAGGAGACACTTGGCAGCCACATAATGACTTTGCAGACTCTTATAAAAATTCTGACGTTAGGGTTGCATTAACCGCCACAGCCCTATCCGAAAAAGTCTCACACGCAACAGATACGAGTGATGTTGATATTGTTGTAGAGGCATCGGGGAATAGCGAAACGTCTATTACTGATGGTGTAACACCTTTAGATTTTATAGAAGTAAAGGACACTGTGGGTGCTTGGGATGGTACGGTTTTTACAGTTCCAGAAGACGGTGATTACAAGTTTATGGGAATGTTCAATATTTCTTCTAACTTAGGAAGGTGGGCAACCTTGTTTGTGGATAGCGGATCAGGCTACGTTGCAAAAAAAGCTGTGACCGAACCTACTGTGGCAAACATTCATGTAATTTCGGGTTCAATATTCTTGAATAAGGGGAATAAAGTTCAGCTAAGATTACAGGGGGGAAATGCAGTCTTGGTTAATAGTTCTCAATATCACCACCTTTCAATCACCAAACAAAAAAGCAACGCTGGGTATGTGGTTGTGCCTACGGAAGAGAATGAGATTCAGGAG